>JAITVU010000289.1 GCA_031285645.1 Oscillospiraceae bacterium
TAAACCGAAACTAGTATACTTTGAAAGGCGGGGATAAGTTCCCCGCCTTTCAAAGTATACTAGTTTCGGTTTATAGCTGTATAGATATAAAATTGTTCATTGTTTTAAGCCGCGATGACCCAATGGGCGTTCGCTTTGACAGGCTTCCCTGTGGGCCGGTTTTAAAGCGAATTCATGCTTTCAAAGTGGATGGTATGAAGCGGCTACTGAGCGAGAATGCCGTCAAGCTCCTCCCGGTACGCGATGTATTCCCGGGTGCTCAAAGGCTCCGCGTCCGATTCAAGAAACGACAGCCACCCGGCCCTGGCGTCATTAAAGGAAAAGCCATACAGGCCGTCGAAGTCGGATATGGGGTCATCCGACTCGTACAGCGTCATAAATTTCTGGATGCCGTGATTGTCAATAAAATAGGCGGTCAGGGAATGGCTGAGAATATAATAAACCGGCCGCATTTCTGATTCGGCGCATTTGAGTTCGGCCGCATCTCCCGTGCCGAGAACCGCGATCACGTCGTTATATTGGGCGCGCATGTCCGCGTCGAGCGGGGCGGTATGATAATATGCCGCGAAACGATGCACATTGATTCCCAAAGTTCTGAAATCCGGATTCTGACCGAATTTGTCCTGCATATAGCTGGCCAGGCCTTCACGGTAAGAAAGGGCGCTGTAATGAGGAAACAGGATATGGGTGGTTTCGTGTGCGATGGGCGCCAGCCCGTTTTCAAGGTGGTCCTTTTTAAGATAGACATTGGGGACGAGATATTTATGGGATTCATAACCGTGTTCGACATGACTTCTGCCGGAAACCCAGATATAGTTGATGACAAGCTCATAATCATCCCCATGTTTTTCGCTGTATGCTTTATACCAGTCGGGGCGGTCGCAATAATCGCTGATCGCCTCGATGTAGCCATACACTTCCGCTTCAAATTCCGCCGAGTCGTTAAAACCGCTGTCAGCCCAATCAAGCGTGTTCCATGCGCTTTCATTGAAGGCAACATGATAGGGTTTGTCTATATCGCCGGAACAAGCGGGGAGCAAAAGAAGCATTAAAAGAATAGGAATGGCCGCCTTTTTCATGAGATCCCCTCCAGCGTTATATTTCTGATATTATTATACCCGCAATGTGGCGCGGTGACAAGTTTATCCAAATGGCAGAACGCGATTTAATAAGGACATACAGATGTCCTGTTTATTCTGATATAATAAAGCAAACAATTAAAAAGGAGTATCGGTATGAATCAGGACGTTATAAAACGCGCGGGAGAGGTTATTTTGCAGAATACGGCCCATAATGCGGAGCCGGGGAAGGAGCCCTATTGCGCGCTGGCTTTAATCGATGCGGAGGGCTTTCCGACAGTGTCCACCATTACGGCGGCTAAAGCTCAGGGAATTGAGGGACTGGCTTTTTGCACAGGGCTGGGCAGCAATAAGGCCAAGCGTATTGCGGGCAGCAACCGCGCGAGCGTGTGCTTCAACAGCCCGGATTACAACATCACGCTTGTGGGCACCATTGAAGTCGTAACGGACCCGGCCGTGAAAAAAGAGATGTGGTACGACGGTATGTCCAACCATTTCAGCGGGCCCGATCATCCCGATTACTGCGTGCTTTCTTTCAAAACACAGCGGTACAACCTTATGGTGGATTGGAAGGAAGCGGCTGGAACGCTCTGAGGCCAGTCCGTCCGCGCAGCAATAAGTTAAACAATAAAAAAGGATGGCATACAGTGCCGTCCTTTTTTTATTATTTATGTTGATTGCTGCCAGTCAGCAACAATCAACATCGGAACTGTAAGATTTGACAGGTTTATTTTGACGATGTTCGCTGTAATAAGGCCGTGAGACGCGCTCGTAATAATCCCGGCCCTGTGGCCCGAGCGTCTCCCAGGCCCTGATATAAGAATCGGGCAAATCCGGAATCCAGTAGCCCGGCGGATAACCGGGCGCTTGCCCGGAGTTGTTTTCCCAGGATACATCCGCCATGACAAAACCGGGCCCGTCCGAAAAAGGTTTCCCGGCCAGGACGGCTCCGGTATAGTCAACGATTTGGGCCGCACCGACGAGGCGGCGCGTTTGCCGCTTTGTGGCGCCGGGAAAATCAGACGCCGTTACAAGACCGCAGTGATTGGCGTGAACGAGCGGGATACCGGCGAGTTTGGCGAATATGGCGGGGGTATTCCGCGCCAGAGCCTGATTGTATGCGCGCAGCGGTTCGCGTTCGGGCGGCGCGTCCAAGGGCAAATCCCACCAGCAGGAACCCGCCAAAATGATGTCGGCCCGACCGGCCAGGGCCCTGAGCGTATCATAGCGGATCATTTCCCAGCACAGGGCCACGCCGACAGCGCCGATGGGCGTATGTAAAATATAGCTTTTATCCCCGGCTGTGTAATAACAGTTTTCAAATTGGGTGGGGATATCCTTGCCGTGTGAAAACACTTGCCCGTCGGGAAAAACCAGGTCAAACCTGTTGTAAGCCTCGCCGCCGCTGAGAATAATGTTGGAGCCGCCGATTATGACATCGTGCCGGGCGGCCCAACGCAACATGACAGGCGGCACGGCGGCGTTTTTAATAACGGCATCGAGCATGAGATCGCTGAAACCAATGGCTGTGGCGAAGAATTCGGGCAATACGATGAGGACCGCGCCCGCGCCTGCCGCCTCACCAATAAGCGCTTCGCAGCGCCTGAGATTTTCATCGACACCGGCAAACGCCACGTCCAGCTGAACGGCCGCAATTTTCATAACGCCTCCATTGTGATGTTTTTCGCGGCGCCCGTCACCCGTGCCTTTGGCGCGACGGCAAGCGGCGCTTGCCGTTAAAACGGCTTTGGCCGTTTTGGGTGACGGGCGGACAGCTTTGACCGGCATGCTGTCATCTTCGATCGCTGACAACGACAACGCCGCTCATGGGTCCAAGGATGCGGCCGTCATAGTCGCCCGCTGTAAAATACGGCTGCAGGCCGGCAAATGGCCCCGGGGGATCAAACGCCAGTGCCCGCTGCGAGCGGTTCACGGCGAAAAGGATACGGACAGATCCGGCGTCACGCACAAAAACGCACAGGTCGTCGCCGAACACAAGCGGCACAAAAGCCGCGCCGTAAAACACTTTATATTCGTTTCTGAGCCGGCCTAAAACAGCGATCTGGGCGATCAGATCGTTGTTTTCGTGTCCCCAGGGATAGCAGACGCGGTTAAAGGGGTCGCGGTAGCCGCTTAGTCCGGCTTCATCGCCGTAATAAACGCAGGGGATGCCGGGCAGGCCGAACTGCAAAATGGAAGCCAGGATGAAGAGGCGGCAGCCGCGGTGATAAGCGTCAAGGGGCAAATAGTGGTGGGTGTCCTGCCAGGCGCGGTTTTTCCCCTCCATACTTTCCCCGACAAGCGCCGTGATGGCGCGGGACGTGTCGTGGGTTGAGAGCATGTTCATGAGGGCATGCAACACCGGCGGCGGATAGTTCTCGATGATCTGCATCAGGGCGTCATAAAAGATATCGCCGCCCCCGCCGCGTATATAGTGGAGCACCGCGTTCATAAAAGGGTAGTTCATAATGCTGTCGAACTGCCCGCCCAAAAGGTAGCGCCTTCTGGCGTTGTAACTGATCTTGTTGGAGGCGTCCTCCCACACTTCGCCGATCATGGCGCAGCCGGGATCGTGAGCCTTAATGCACGCGGCGATGTCGTCCAGGAAATCATCCGGCAGCTCATCGGCCACATCAAGGCGGAAGCCCGAGGCCCCAAGGCGCAGCCAGTGCCGGACCACGCCATTTTCACCGCAGATAAAATCGCGGTAGCCGGGATCGCTCTCATTGATGTCCGGCAATGTCTTGAACCCCCACCAGCTTTCATACTGGTGGGGGAAATGGGTGAATTTATACCATGAGTGGTAAGGGCTGCCGGGATCGTTGTAAGCGCCGCCGTCGCCGTAACGGCGCTCTTTGTTAAAGTACACGCTGTCTGAGCCTGTGTGGTTGAAGACGCCGTCGAGCACAACGGCAATCCCGTATTCGCGGGCCCTTTCACAAAGCTCGGCGAAGTCGCCGGTATCCCCGAGCAGAGGATCAACTTTCATGTAATCGGCCGTGTTGTAACGGTGATTGGCGTGCGCCTCAAATATGGGGTTGAGATAGAGGATTGTCACGCCGAGGCTGTGCAGGTAATCAAGCTTTTCGGTAATGCCCTTTAAATCACCGCCAAAGTAATCCGAGTTTGTTACTTCGCCGTTCGCGTCCGGCCGCCAATGCGGGATACCACCCCAGTCCGTGCGCAATACGCGGTCGCCGGGTATATGGTCTTTCGGTTTTCCGCTGTTATAAAAGCGGTCCGGGAATATTTGATAAAAGACACCCTCGCGCATAAAGTCCGGTGTTTGCATGGAGGCGTCGTACACAGTCAGCTGCCAAAGCGCGCCGGTTCCCCTGAAAACGCCCGTGCCGTCGCCGGACTTTGTGATCGCCACAGCGCCGCCGTCCATTTTAATTTCAAAGCCGTATTCAAGCAGCATGGGCTCTTCAGGCGTAAAGGTGCAGCTATAGGTGTTGCTGATATAATCCGAAGCCGCCTGCGTCATTTCAAGAATGACGGGCTCAGCCCACCTGTCCAAACGAAAGAGCTGAAGCAGGGGCGGGCCGTCCAGGCGCACCTTGGGCAGATGGACGGCAAAGCGGACGCCCTGCCCGCTCTTAACAGCGCCAAAAGGGCTTTTGCAGGACGGATCCCTGCTGTCGTAAATGGGTCTCATTCAATCACCTGTTTGCGTGGAATATAGATTGAGCGGACTTTTGAAAACACATGGTTTATCGCGGACATTCAGACAATTTGCGCGAATTAAGAATAGTGCCAGAATAAAAGCGCACCATGCGGGTTTGGGCATGGGCGCTTTTACAGGATACGTTTATACGGTGCTTCCGGCTTTAAACAAATGCGTGGTGCCGGTGTGGCCGGTAACGCCCGGAACAGCCCCTGTGCCCGATAAAAACCAGCTTTAATCACCGCTCGAGCATCCAGATATTATCGGCGTACTCGCCCACGGCGCGGTCAGCGCAGAAGACGCCGCTCTGAGCAATATTGACGAGTGACTTTTTAAGCCACGCGTACTTGTCGCCATAGAGGGCGGCAAGTTCTTCCCGGGCGCTGCGGTAACTGCTGAAGTCGGCGAGCGTCATATAGTAATCCGATGTTTGGAGCATCTCAAAGATGCTGTCGAAACGCTCCCGCCCAAAAGCGTGCAGCAAGTCGTCCATGGCGGCCCGGATGATAGGATCACCGCTGTAATAGGTGCGCGGGTGATAGCCGTCGTGCCGTTTCCGCGCAACCTCATCGGCGTTCATGCCGAAAATATAGATGTTGTCGTCGCCGACGACCTGCTTGATTTCAACATTCGCGCCGTCCAGGGTTCCCAATGTAATCGCGCCGTTTTGCATCAGCTTCATATTGCCTGTGCCGGATGCCTCTGTCCCGGCGAGCGATATTTGTTCCGAGATGTCGCCGGCGGGCATCAGGAGTTCCGACATGGTGACGTTGTACTCTTCAAGGAACACAACGCGGATTTTCTCGCGCATCACAGGGTCCTTTTCGATCTTATCCGACAGGGTGCAGATAAGCTTGATAATCTGCTTGGCCATGAAATAGCCTGGCGCCGCCTTTGCGCCGAATATATACGTGCGCGGGGTGAACTCGGCGTTCGGATTATCGCACAGCCAGTTGTAGGTGGCCATGATGTCGAGCACGTTCATCTGCTGGCGCTTGTATTCATGCAGCCTTTTGACCTGAACGTCAAAAATGGACGTCGGGTCGAGCACGATGCCGGTGCCGCGCTGTATATATTTACAGAAGGCCTCTTTGTTTTTAAGCTTGGATTTTGCCAGGGCGTCGAGGAAAGAGGAATCGTCGGTATATTGCATCAGTTTCGAGAGATTTTGCATATTGTCGGCGAAATCGGCGCCTATGCGCTCGGCGATCAGGGCCGTCAGGCTGGGGTTTGCCTGCACAAGCCAGCGCCGGCTCGCGATGCCGTTGGTGACATTGGTGAATTTTTCGGGATCGGCGAGATAAAAGTCGTTGAAGACATTGTCCTTAAGAATCTGCGAATGCAGGGTGGAAACGCCGTTAACGCGGTGGGAGCCGGCAACGGCGAGGTTCGCCATGCGGATGGTGTGTTCCAGTACAATGGACATGCGCTGCACGGCCTGCTGGTTTGCGTAACAGCGCTCATACATATCCGCGCAGTGGCGGCGGTTAATCTCACAGATGATGGTGTAGATGCGCGGCAGAAGCGTCTTGAACAAACTCTCGTCCCAGCACTCCATGGCTTCGCGCATGACGGTGTGGTTCGTATAAGCGAACGCCTTTGTGATAATATCCCAGCTCATTTCCCAGTCATACCCGCAGTCGTCCAGCAAAAAGCGCATCATCTCGGGAATAGCGAGGGTGGGGTGGGTATCGTTGATGTGGATGGCGTTCTTTTCCGCAAAGTTGCTCAGGGAACCGTATACGGCCAGATGGCGGCGGCAAATATCGGCTATGGATGCCGCGCACAGAAAGTATTGCTGGCGCAGGCGCAGGTTTTTGCCCTCATTGTGGTTGTCGTTGGGATAAAGCACTTTGCTGATCGCTTCGCCGATCGATGTCTGGCGGAACGCGCTTTCATAGTCCCCGCTGTTAAAGCTGTCCATATCCATGCCGGTGGGTGTTTTGGCGCGCCAGACGCGCAGCAGGCTCACGCCCTCGGAGTTATAACCCGTAATGTTTATGTCGTAAGGCAGGGCGATGACGGTGTGGTAATTTTTGTAGTTGAGGACATGGTAGCCGTCCTCCCAGCTTTCCTCCACCTCGCCGCCGAACTTGACATCCACGGCGTGGCCGGGATTGAGCGTGAGCCACACATCGCCGCCCGGCATCCAGATATCGGGGGTTTCGGTCTGCCAGCCGTCGATGATTTTCTGTTTAAATATGCCGAATTCATAAAGGATGCAGTATCCTGTGGCCAGATAGTTCTCATGCGCGAGCGCGTCGAGATAGCAGGCCGCCAGGCGTCCGAGCCCGCCGTTGCCGAGCCCGGAATCCGGCTCGCAGTCGTAGAGCTCCTCCATGCGGATATCATATTCCGCCATGACGGTGCTCATCGCGCCTTCAAGCCCCAGATTGCACAGGTTGTTTTTGAGGTGCCTGCCGAGCAAGAACTCCATACTCAAATAGTAAACCTGCTTTTTCCCGGCGCTGACTTTCCCGGCCAGAAACTTTTTCCGTTTTTCCGTGGCGATGTCTTTTACGACCATCGCAGCCGCTTTGTAATAGCCGAGAAGCGGCGTATCCATTGTATTTTCAACATCCAGCCCCTGGGCCAGTCTTTTAGCGACCATGTCATGGATCATGTCTGTTGTATATCCCGTCTCCATTGTGACCTCCCTTTCTGTCCGCCAGGCGCCGCCGCGGTGCAAGTTTCCACGCGGCAGACTCTCCGGCGCATGCGCGTCCCGTCATGCGGACACCCCGCCGGTTTGCGTGGCGCGCCCGTCATTCAAGACAGAGCATTCGGTGGCTGTGTACCCAATGGCCCCGCGGCAATACAATGTTGGCCGTTATTATGAGGATCCGCGGCATATGTGTCCGGAAAAGCAGCCGCAAAACAAGACATGCCATTGGAATATCGTGCCACATAAAAAAGTATATAGCAAATATGGTCTGTTTTCAATTGTTTCATGCGATTATTAATTTTATGGGCACGGAATGTTTATAGTGAATATAGTGAAACAAGAATAAAACTTAGTTGTTTTAGACTGCCTGGGTTAATGCCTGCGGGCTTTTAACGCCATCAGGGCCGCACATTCAGCCGAATACTGAATGTGCGGCCCTGTTTTTAGATGTAAAATGCCGTGTTATTTCTTTGTCCAGGCTTTGTCCGTAATGACAATCTCGTCGCCATAGAAGGTATCAAAGCTGAGATTGCCTTTGGCATCAATACCGTAATTGGGCTTTGAAATCGGGGTATATCGGCCCGTTTTGCGGCTGTAGCTGCAGAAGAGAAGGTTTTTGGTGTCCAGCCCCGTGAGGTCGACCGGCGATGTGATGCGCACCGTCATGCCGAAGTCCTCTTTCTGGTCAAGACTGATGACGGCCACTTTGTTCTGATAGGTGTTTTCAAACACCTTTTTCGTCTTCGTGACGCCGGCGTTTGTCAGGGAGCCTGTCAGTTTGATGTCCTTTGTCGCCTTGGCGGCGTCCAGTGTGATGCGTACCGCCAGTTTGCCGTTGTTATAGGTGTTGGCGCGCAGGTAGATGGTGCCGCCCATTTTTTTGGCCTGCGCCGCCATTTTCTGAAGCGTGGTGAGTTTCACTTCGGAGACGCTGTTGTAGACGACAGTAGCGGATGTTTGGCCTTTTGCCTGGGCCGATGTGAGGGCGGATGTCGTGTCGGCGACGGCCTTCTTCTCATCGACGGGGAGAGCGGGCGTGGACCCGCCTCCGCCACCGCCGCCTCCGCCACCGCCACTGGAGGAGGTGGCGCCACCATTTTGATTAATACTATCAGCTCGGGTGATTACAACAGTATATATTTTACTTTCTTTATTTTTGGACGCAACTTTTATATATGCATTATTAACACCCACCGCTAGCGTCATGGTTTTGTTTATGACTTTTTCCGTACAGTTCTGGTCGGAATACAGTTCCCAAGATGCATTCTCGCTAACAGTCACCTCAATTTCCTGATGTGTAATATTATTGGGTACTGTAGCCGTTATTTGGTTGTTGAGGAGAGTAGCATTTTCGGGTTTCTTAACTGATTCAACATCGAATTCGTATGGAACTAAGACAGATACTGTTGCTTCCGTATCGTATCCGCCGCCTTTAAATACAACCTTAACCGATGTGCTGCCGTTGCCGACTCCTGTAACCGTAATAGTGCCATTTGTATCTATCCGGTTGTGGCTGACCGTCGCAATACCCTCATCATTGCTAGTGATTAAGGCATAGTCTGCAGAATACTGGTGACTGCCTAAATCAATGTCAATACTCTTAGAAGAGCCTTTTTGAATAGTGAGATGATCAGCCGAAACTGCTCTGAAGTGGTACGGCTGCAAATAAATCTCTCGTATCTGTTGAGCATCGGTGACAGGTTCAATCAAATAATCTTGTGGGACATAATTATCCGCTGATATTGACACATAATTGGCATCGGCGTTAATAAAATAAAGCCTTTTGCCATGATAATCATAATACCTACCAGAATAATTATCAAGTGAATGGCGTTCTATTCGATCTCCTGTTTCTTTATTGAATACGTTGATTATTGTGCCATAATATAGATAAGGGGATGCGCTTTCAAAAACTATTGGGCCGGTAATACAGTCTTTTTTCTCAATATAAACAAGTTGACTGTATGATGCATTGATAAACCCATTGGTAGCATCAGGATCTACGATAATCTTGCCACCTGCCATTTTCAAACCACCTTCACTGTAAGAAGATTCGTTGATGATGCCATAATCGACATTACAGTTTAAGAGGCCACCGGAGATTAAGGCGTTATTGCGAATAAGTAATCCGATTGAAAGGAAATCATTATTGATGTCTATGGTGCCCCCGGATATTGTTATGTTCTTAGATTCAATACCGATGCTATCTAACTCATTATCAATCTTGATATAGCCATCGGTTATATCAAGGCTTCCACTAAAAACTCTGATGCCATAACTCTTATAGCCTGTGTTTGAAACGTTAACATTACCCGATAAAACGATTTTGCCACCATTGACATAATCTCTAATTCCGTAAGACATATAGTCTTCAACCGTAATATTTAACGTTGCACCCTTTTGAACATCAACAGTTCCGCCGTTGTTTGCAATAGAAAAATTGCCTTGAGTGCCCCGACATGAAAGTGTAAGCACACCTCCGCTAAAGACAGTAATATTCCCGTAGTTCATGATGGTTGGACTAAAATCATATTGTATATGCGTTGATGAGTCAGTTAAGCTGCCATAAATCAATAATGACTTGAATTCCGGAATTGTAAACGCGATATCGCCCGTTAACTCGATCGACGTTCCCGCCGGAACAGCAATTTTATCTATGTTTGGTGTGTTTAGCGCGATAGTTAGCTGTTCGCATGTATAAACATTAGATACACCAATTGACATTAAATTATTAGTTGTGACATGGTTTTTGTGAGACTCACCAAGCGTCGCTGCATGGGCTTTTTGCACTGTGTTATTTATTGGCACCGCACATACCACCAATAAAACAGCAATGACTAAGCTAAGTACCCGCTTACCGGCCCGCATTTCTCTTTTCATTGGAAACCTCCTCGCGATTTCGACAAATTCTGTCATGTTGCACATCATTATATCACAGATAGAAATGTTAGGCAATGATTGTCAAGGAAATAATTGTAATAGGCTCATCCATGCGGTCCGGTATTTCATCATCGTATAATCCCCCGCCCCCTTTCCTATTTGCGCAAAATGTATTATAATAGAAAAAAACCCGGAAAACGCCGGAAAAAGGGGATGCAAACCGCGCATGAGCAATAAGCTGACCGTTCAGATATATGGAAATAAATACCCGATTACATTTCAGGAGGACCCGAGCTATGTCCAGCAGCTCGCCGCTGAAATAGATAAAACGGTGACGGACCTGATGCGCAATTCCGGGCGGATGTCTATTAACGACGCGCTGGTGCTCACGGCGCTCAACTACCTCGACGCCTGCCGCAAAGCCGAGGACGGCGCGGACAACCTGCGCAAGCAGATTACGGCTTATGTTGAGGACGCCGCGAAGGCGCGCATGGAGCTCAGCGAGGCCCGCAAGGAGATTGCCAGGATGGAAAAAGGCATGGCGGCCCATGCCTGAACATAAAAGGAGCCGGGATGAGAGCGGCCCGGCGGCGTCTCCGGACGTCGAGATCCTGGCCCCCGCGGGATCGATGGAGAGCCTTGTGGCCGCGGTCCGCTCCGGCGCGGACGCCGTGTATCTCGGCGGCAAGAGCCTGAATGCCAGGCGCGGCGCGGCCAATTTTGACGAGGCACAGCTGGCTGACGCTGTGTCTTTTTGTCATATCCGGGGTGTGCATGTGTACTTAACGCTCAACACCGTTGTCTTCACAAGCGAACTCCGCGAACTGGAATTGGCTATTGAAAGCGCCTGCGCCGTGGGTGTGGACGGGCTGATTGTGCAGGACCTGGCCGTGGCCCGCATGGCGCTGCAGTGTGCGCCGTCTCTGCCGCTGCACGCCTCCACCCAGATGAGCGTGCACAATCTGGACGGCGTTAAAATGCTGGAGGAACTCGGCTTCACGCGGTGTGTGCTGGCAAGGGAGCTGACGCGGGACGAAATTGCCTCTATCGCCGAAAAAACGCCGCTTGAAATGGAGTGTTTTGTTCACGGGGCTTTGTGTATGGGTGTAAGCGGGCAATGTTACCTCAGCGCCATGATCGGCGGGCGCA
>JAITVU010000395.1 GCA_031285645.1 Oscillospiraceae bacterium
CACCTTTGTCGCGGGAACGGATATGATCCGCAACCTGTTTTAAAATGAAAGACAGCACATATAGTAAAGCCGCTTTAAAACAGTCTAAGAGGATACGGAAACGCGTATTACTATATACAAGCCCCGGAAGCCGTTTTGGCCTTCCGGGGCTTTGAGCTTGCAGGCAGAAAGACCTTGGGACGCTGCCCCAAACCCCGCAAACCCTTTAAAAAGCGTTTGATCGTAAACTCGCTGGGAGCCCGGAGGGATATATCCCTTTGGCCGGGTGGATTGGAGGGACAGAGTCCCGCCAGGGTCTTTTATAGCTGTATAGGTTTAAAATTGCGACGCAATTTTAAATACGCGGCAAACGCCGCGCGCCGCGAAGCGGCCTATATAGGCAAACCACTAAAAAAGCAGCTACTCAACGATCACTCGTAAACGCATTCTCAATAGAATGCACTCGCTCTGTCTCGCAGGCTTTTTTTAAGTGGTTTGCCTATACCTGCTGCATTCGTCATATCCACGCGAAGCGTGACAGCAGGCAAAGCCTGCTGCGGTTTATAGCTATATCAGTTTTAAACCTATATGACTTGACCATATATCAGGATTCTGTCCGGCCGCTGTAGGGACAGCCGCATGAATTCTGGCGGTAAAGCCCGTATTCGCGGGCAAGCGCGATACTGCGCTGATAGCCGCCGCGCTTTTTAAAATCGGCGGGCAACGCCTCTATCCCGCGCTCCCTGGAGATTTGAGCCGCGATTTCCGCCAGAGTATCCGCGTTTTTGTGCGGGCTGACGGAGAGCGTGGTGGAAAAGTAAGCGCAGCCGAGCGCTTTGGCCGTCCGCGCCGTTTCATCGAGCCTGAGTCGGAAGCACACGGCGCAACGCCTCCCGCCTTCGGGCTCGTCCTCAAGGCCCCTGACCGCCGCAAGGAAGCGTTCGGGTTCATAACCGCCCTCAATCAATTTAACCGGGCGGGCAAACGGCATTGCCTTCAGAAGTTGCTTTTGGGTATCCAGCCTTTTTTGATATTCCGCTTCAGGTATGATATTGGGGTTATAGTAAAAAAGGTCAATATCAAAATGGGGAGCCAGATATTCAAGCACATAGCTGGAGCAGGGTCCGCAGCAGCTGTGCAGCAAAAGAGACGGGACCCCGGCGGCAGGCAGGCATGCGAGCAGGTCATCGAGCTTTTTCTGGTAATGAACTCTATTGGGCATTATTCATCTTTCTTTCACAAAAGGTTCTATTGCTTTATAAGCCTGTCGGCCCTGTCATCCCTGTTCCTACGAATTCTGAAGCAGGCTGATCCGGGCGAGCATACGGGGCCGCCATTTGTTCGCGCACCATCGGAAACAGGCGGCGCCCCCGCGCAGCCACTCGTCGGCGACGAAGGCGATCCAGATACCGTAAAGCCCGAGATCAAGCCGCACAGCCAGCAGGTAGCAAAGCGGCACGCACAGCAGCCAAGTGGAGGCGAGCATCATTGACATCGTGAAGCGGACGTCGCCGACGGAGCGCAGGGCCAGGTTGAAGCAGTGGCCCAGGGCGCGCCCGCACTCGACAAGGATATCGATTAAAAGGACCCCGCCGGCCAGCGCAATAACAGCGGCACTGTTAGTGAAAAGACCGAAGATAGGTTTTCGCAATATGAAGACCACAAGCGCGACACAAAGGTTCATCGTTAAATTGATCCGGAAGTTGCGCTTGACAAGCGCCGAGGCCTCATCCAGTTTGCCGGCCGCCGTGAGCTGCGCCACGATCAGTTGATTGGCTTGTCCAAAACACATGCCCAGTATGTAGGTGTAAGCCGTGACGCTGCTGAGATAGGCCTTGGCCGAGAGCACGACGACCCCGAGGCCCGAGATCATGTTTGTCGTCACGATTTGCATGACGTTATAGCTCACCGATTCCATGCCGCTGGGCAGGCCGATGTTGAGCACCTCCCTGACAAGCCGGAACGGAAAAGGACGCAGAAGGGCGGGCGAGAATGAAATCCCGACATAGCGCACTACAAAAAAGACAAGCAAAGCGAGGCCCGCAAACGCGGAAAGGGCGTTGATCCAGGCAATGGTCATAACAACGTCGAAAACATGCGTCTTTGACATTTGGACGGTGATGAATGTGCCGGTGAAATTCAGGACGTTCATCAGGATGATGCCGTACATCGGCAGCCGGGGAAACCCGAAGCAGCGGCACATTGCAGAAAAGGCCGAAAAAGCGCCGTGAACAAAGAGCGTGCCGCCGACAATACGCATAAATATAATCGCGTCTGGCAACAGTTCCGCGCCGATGCCCGCAAGGCCGAGGAGCGGCTGTGCGAAGAAAATAAGCAGCGGGCAAATGATCAAGCTCATGGCAAAGCTGATCAGCAGTGTAACCTGAGCCGACATATTGGCCCTCTTGCGGTCGTCAGCGCCGATATACTGGCTGATCACGACCGCGGCGCCGGTCGCGGCGAGCGTCAGGAGCATCTGGCCCAGATTGACGTACTGGTTCGCGACGCCAACGGATGCGACGGCCGCATCGGAGTAGCGCCCCAACAGGAAAATATTGACATTGCTCATGGATATGCGCAGCACTTGCTCGACAACAAGCGGGATTGTCAGACTAAAGAGCTGTTTATTGTATTGCGCCAGGTCATACCGCATAGAAAGCACCTCAATAACCTTAATAATATAAACAGGAAAAATCTATGTCCCGGATAAGCGTGCGGCCACAAAACATCCATACCAGTATAGCATCGCTTTGCCGCCGCGACAAGAGGATAATCTTTCGGAATTTGCTTGCGCGGAAAAGCCAAATGGTATATAATTCATTAGGCGCGTTTTAACGCGCGATCAAAACGTTTATGCTCAGCGAACTTCAAAAATTATCCATCTTTGAAGCATTCGCGCGCACGCGCAAATGTGGCCGCTAAGCGGCTTTCGCACCGTACATAGTGAACGCGCACGCCTCCGGCATGCCGTCAGGCGTATGCCTGACGCTTCAAAACCGAAACAGTTTTGAAGTTCGTTCACTAAATACTAGTACAGGTTGAAACGGGCACGCCGTTTTTTACCTTGCCGTCAGGCAGGTTGCCGCGAAGCGGCCTGTTCGTTCTTCATAGTCAAATAACTTTAAAATGTGTTCATTTTAAAGTTATTTGACTATATGATCACTGTTTCAGGGGGAAGATCATGTTTTCCGTTTTGGCCTTTGTCCCGATCCTGCTTATTTTAGCCCTGCTGATCTTTTTTAACATTCCAGCTAAAAAGGTGATGCCGGTCGGCTGGTTTGTCTGCGTGATACTGGCTGTCGCCTTCTGGCAGATACGCCCTTTAGATGTCGCGGCCTATTCCCTGTTTGGCGCGCTCAAGGGATTCGATGTCCTTGTCACGATATTCGGGGCCATCTTACTGCTCAACACCCTGTCGTTTTCCGGCGGCATGGGCGCGATCAGCAATATGTTTCACGGTATCACGCCCGATCACAGGATACAGGCCCTGATTATCGGTTGGCTGTTTGTGAGCTTCATAGAGGGCGCGGCGGGCTTCGGCACGCCCTCGGCGCTCGCGGCGCCTTTGCTGGTGGGCTTGGGGTTTCCGCCGCTTGCGGCAGTCATGTTTACGCTGATTTGCAACGCGACAGCCGTGGCCTTCGGCGTGGTCGGCCTGCCGACCATAACCGCTTTTTCAGCCATCGAGGCGGAAGTCGCGGCGGCGGCGCTGTCCGGCGACCGGTTCCGCGCGGCGACAACCGCCGCCATTGCCTTTATGCACGCGATGGTGGGCATTATATTGCCGCTGATTACGCTGGCGCTTGTCACTAAGTTTTTCGGCAAAGAAAAATCGATACGTCCGGCCCTGGCCGTCGCCCCCTTCGCCATATTCGCGGGCCTCGCTTTTGTGGCGCCTTATTTTATCATTGCTGTGACACTGGGACCCGAGCTGCCGTCGCTGCTTGGCTCCCTCATCGGCATGGCGATAGTCGTACCGGCCGCCAAAAAGGGCTTTCTTATACCTGAAAAAGCCTGGCGCTTCCCCGAGGAGAAGGATTGGGCGCCGGACTGGCGCGCGACGGTGAAAATGCCGGAGAAGCATATCGATTCCAGTATGGGCATGGTCAAGGCCTGGCTGCCCTATATCTTTATCGCCGTTATTCTCACGGTGACGCGCATACCCGCCTTCGGCCTCACATCCTTCATTCAGGGGCTGACGCTGCGCATTCCCAATTTGCTGGGTGTCCAGGGCGTCACATATGAAATGCAGTGGGCCTGGCTGCCCGGAACGGTTTTTATCCTCGTTTCACTTTTGACCATTCCCCTGCATAAAATGTCGCCGCAAAAAGTGAAGGGCAGCCTGATTGCCACCGGCAAACAGGTTTCCGGGGCCGCCGTCGCCATGATTTTCGGCGTGGCCCTGGTACAGCTTATGCTCAATACAAAGGAAAACCCCCTGGCGCTGCCCAGTATGATGACCACGATGGCTTCGGCGCTGACGCATGTTTTCGGCGCGGCCTATACGTTCATAGCGCCTTTTATCGGGACACTGGGCACGCTTGTATCAGGCAGCAACACGATGTCGAACATGCTCTTTACCCCCATGCAGTTTGAAAGCGCCATGATGTTGGATTTGTCGCCCGTGGTTATTGTCGCTTTGCAGTGCGTGGGCGGCGGAATCGGCTGCATGGTCAGCATCAACGGGATTGTCGCCACCTGTGCGACGGTCGGCATCCAGGGGGCGGAGGGCAAGATTATACGCCGCGACTGCATCCCCATGGTGATCTATGTGGGCGTCATTATCCTTATCGCCTACGTGATGATGGCGCTCGGGATTGGCAAGGCCTAAAGACTTATTGTTATTTTGGAGGAACTAATGAAAAAAATACGAACCGCTGTTTTGATTGTTCTGGTACTTTTATGTGCCGCTGGCTGTGATTCGGCCTTACACAACGCCATCTACGATGACGACAAGGCGATAGCCGGCGTCGACAGTGTCGTCGTCCTCACTTCAATCGGCACCTGTTTGGATGAGGGGTCGTATGAGATCACAATCGCTTCCCAGACAGGTGCGCAGACTGTGTGGCGCTGCGACGCCGACAGCGATACGGGCACGGTGAACCTCTCGTGCAGGATGACCGTATCGGACGGCGGTAAAGCCAAGATCGTGCTGATTGATCCCGACAATGTCGTCACAACGCTGTTGGAAGCGGCTGCCGGTGATGATGAGCAATTGACGGAATATACTTTTGACGCTGAAAAAGGCCGCTACCGGATAAAAATCGTCGCGGCCGACGGCGCCGCCATTAAAGCCGGTATTGATTTTGACAAGGGTACGTGGGGTAAATAAAGCGTCAAAATCAGCCGGGGTTTTTTAGTCAATCAACGGCAATGAACCTCCCCGGGGCAGAGACCCCGGGGTATCAAGCCGACGATACCGGGCTGCGGCCCCAAAATGGCTTATATCAATATTCAATTAAAAAGCAGATAAAAACGTCGCTCTTTTTTAACGAATATTGGTATTATATGGTACCGCTGCAAGCAGCGGGGTATCAAACCTTTTTGGTTCATAATAAAAGATTGTCAGGTTCTGTCCTGTAAACCGCTACACGCCTGCGTGCAGCGGTTTTTTGCGCCTAAAACCGGTGAAACACATAGTGAACGACCTTCAAAACCGTTCAGGTTTTAAAGCACGGGCGGTCGCCTGACGGCGCGCCGGAGGCGTGCGCGTTCACTATGTACAGTGCGAAGGCCGTTTGGCAGCCGTATTCGCGCGTGAGCGCCAACACTTCAAAAACAGGCCATTTTTGACGTTCGCTGAGCATAACGAACACAGGTTTTTAAAGCGGCTTCATCATAAGATCACAGGCTTTGCCGGGGATTTTGTATGAACACATAGTTAAGCACGTCCGAGCGGCCGGGTATAAACTGATAGCCGGACCAGTCAAACGCCTTGATATCCTCGACGCGCGTGACGCGGTTTTTGATTATATAGCGCGCCATCTGCCCTCGCGCCGCGCGCACGGTTGAAACGGTGCCCCGCGCGCCGTCCGGCTTCTGGATCAGGAAGCGGCAGGAGACCATTTCCTCACCCGACCTCATATGGGGCGTCACAAGCTTTGCGTATTCTGTCGAGGCGAGATTGAGCACGCGGCCGGCGTCCGCGTAAAGCGCCCTGTGAATCTTGTCTCCCCAAAAAGCGTACAGATCCTGCCCGTCTATTTTGAACTCCCGGCCCATCCCCAGCCGGTGCGGCAAAATGCCGTCCGCCGGGCGCAAAAAGCCGTAGAGGGCGCTGAGTATACACAGGCGCTCCTGCGCGAAGTTAAAATCCGCCGCTGTGAAATCATCGGGATTCATATTGCGGTACGCGGCGCCGTAGTATGAATACAGGGCGGGCGAGCCGGGCGCTTCGGGATCAAACAGGCTGTAACAGGCGCTCATATCCAGCGCCCTTTCGGGATTCAGGGCCAGCAGGCTTTCCAATTCCCATGAACTGTACCCTCGCAGGATTTCGGCGAGACGCGTGGCTTCCTTTATAAAAAGGGGCTTATGCGGCGCGACGCCGCGCCGCGTTACCGGGCGGCTGTTTCGGGCGGGAGACATGATAAAAAGCATAAACGGCCCATGTTTCAGGCCGGACCCATAACAAAGATCAACTTCACACGGGCCCCGCGCCTGCCTTTCCTGTTATTTATAATCAGCGAACGTCAAAAATGGTCTGTTTAAGAAGCCTTCGCTCCGTACATGGTGAACGCGCACGCCTCCGCGTACCGTCAGGCGACTGCCTGACGCTTCAAAGCCGAAACGGTTTTGAAGGTCGTTCACGATATATCGTTTAAATCTCAGCCTATTGAACAATAAAGCAATACTACGAGCCGGTTGATTCGTAGCGCCGCAGGCTCCGGCTCCAGAATATCAGCGCAAGCGCGAGCCATATCAGCGAGACAGCGGGCAGAAGGCCGCCAAGAAAACCCGCGGAAAAGAACTCCTGCGTTTTACCCAAAAGATAGGCGCTCGGATAATATGAGGCAAACCCCAGCGGGAGGATGAATGTAAAGATGAATCCCGCCGCGCTTCCGTAGATATTGATGGGATAAATCATATATTTTTTGAGTATTTCCTCGGTAATGTCAGCCGCCGCCTTAACCTCCACCACATAGAATGAGAAGGTGTAGATAATCAGGTAGACGGCGAATAAAACAAACATGGCGCTCGCCATCATCACAATAAACATCACAATATTGTGAATCGTGACGAGAATGCCGGCCCGCAAACCGCAATACACAGTTAAAAGCAAAATCCCAATATTGTAAAACGCGCGCCAGACCATGGTGTTGCGGCTTGTAATAAGAAATAAGGGATTGAGCGGCGTGAGCAAATAGCTGTCCATTTCGCCGGTGCGGATCAACTCGCCGATGCGGTTGATGCCGCCCGCAAAGCTGGAATAATTGCGGAAGGTCAGGGTGACGACGCTGTAAAGAAAGGC
>JAITVU010000398.1 GCA_031285645.1 Oscillospiraceae bacterium
GTGACGGCTTTGGCGGCTTGCCGCCAAAGGGGATTTGCGGCGTTGGGGATGAGCCAAAAAATTTGGCGCCGCCCAACTGTTGATGCGCGATACTTTTTGTAAATAAAAATCCCCCGGCGTAAAAGCCGGAGGACGACAGGAAGACAGGGCCTTCCCAACGTGTTACCACCTCGGTTCACCGCGGCATCACTGCCGTGGCCTCACAGGGTATTAAACCCATGCGCTTTAACGCGCGCACACGGCGCAGCCTACTAATGCCATCGGGCATTTTCGGTGCGCGGCTCGGGGATGTATTCGCCGTGGCCCCATCCGCCTTTTCACAGCAGCCAAAGGCTCTCTTGAGGATTTTGGGCCGGGGTACTTGGTCCCGTCTCAGCCGGTAAACTGATTATAAAGAGTTCATCCGGTTTTGTCAACATTTCTTATGAGCAGCAATCCGTCACATCGCCAAAAATGGCCGAAAAAACCTTGAGTTGCCCGGAGACGCTGCCCGCATTTGCAAAAAAACAGTCACAACTGTTTTTTTGCGCGGCCTAAAGTCCGCGCCCGCCCTTTGGGCGGCGCAAATGCGGTTCGAGGCGTCGCGGTCTATTCGAGCGCGCGGCGCACGCCGTCCACAACGGCCTGGGCCACGTAGGAGATCTGGTCGGCGTCAGTCATGTTCTCATACTCCCGCGGATTGCTCATGAAGCCGAGCTCCATAAGGATTGAGGGGGCATACGGCATTAAGGTGACACGATAAGCCGACTGGTTAACGGAGCGGTTGTTGCGGCTGACACCCGACGCGAGCCCCGCCATCATGGATTCCGCCAGCTTTTTTGAAAATGAGGTGTGGTAATACATCTCAAAGCCTGATATTGTGTTGGCGTCTTTATCCTCGCGCACGCTGTTGTGGTGTACGGAGAGGAACAAATCCGCGTCGTACTCCTCAATGGCGCGAGAGCGCGCGTCGAGATGCATGTAGGAATCGTCGCCGCGCGTGAGGTACACAGTCGCGCCGAGAGCTTTGAGCTCGTCGCGTATGGCATAGGCGTGGGCGAGATTGATGATGTTTTCACTGGGGCCCGTACTGCCGGGCACACCGAGCGCGCCGCCGTCCGTGCCGCCGTGCCCGGGATCAAGTAAAATCGTGATCCCCGCGAAGGGCCGGGACGCGTCGGTTGACAAACCGGGCGTGTATTTGAATTTGAGTGTGAGGGCATCGTCGGCGCAGGAGACGTTGTATCCCCAGAGCTTGCCGGCGTTTTTAAGGGAAAACGCGTACGTGGTCGCGTTTTCCCTGGCGGTGACGGCGACGTCGGAAAAAAGCCTGCTATCCGAAACATCGGCTTCCGGTACGCCCTTTGTATTATAAAATGTCACGTAAAAGACACCGTCAACGATACGGGTGTAATAGGCCGGAAAACTCGACACGGCAAAGCTGTAGGCTTCGTATGTGTCCCGAACGGACGCGGAGGGGCTTTTGATTGTATTGGCCACGGTGACATCGCCCTCGATGATTTTGCACATCTCGGTCGAGATGTAGCCGCCGGAAGAGAGTTCGAAGTAGTCGTTGCTCTGCCACACAACATAATCGCGCGCGCCCTGCTTCATCTTTTCCTTAAAATCATACGCCACGGTTGTTGTATTATAGACAAACCCGGCGTAGCTTGTCACTTCAATGGCGATAACGCTGTTTTCTCCGGCGATATAGAGGTCTCCGGACGATGTGTATTCTTTGGTTTTACCATTATAGGTCATGGTATAGGAGACGGGGCCGATTTTTTCCGTGATATCGGCCTTGTAGTCCCCAGTCACCGTCAGTTTGCCTGTAAAGACCGCCGGAATACCCTGTGACGCCTGTGCGGCCTGGGTCAGAGGAACGGTTTTATCCCCGAAGGTGGCCGTCACTTCGGCGCCCGAGGGCGCGACGCACCGCAGGGGAATAGCGCCGCCCACCTTAACGCCGCCCTGCACGGACGGGAACATGGAGCTTTGGGTGATTTCCGAAACAGCGGTCGTCTGATCTTCGGCCTTGCGCGTAATGGTGACGGTCTCACTGTCGTCGCCCTGGCTGAATGTAAAGGTGTTGTCGCCCATTTGAAGCGGCGCGAGCACGCCGAATAAGCCGCTCTCGCCCAGGCGCTCGATTTCTTCATCCTCAAAAAAGACTTTTTGCGACGGGTCGGACGTCCCTGTGATGAAGTAGGCTTCGTATGTGGTGGTGATTTTTTTATCCGGCCTCGTAATTTTAAACACGGCCGGTATCGTCAAATCGAGTGACGCGTCCCCTGTTTCCGATATCGGGCGGATGCTGTCCGCGATGCCGCCTGAGGCGGCGCTTTCGGTCCCGGCGTCACCCTCTTCACGCAGACTTTCCCTTTCTTCCGCCTCCAAGCCCGATTCGGGTCCGGACAAATCCGGTTCCGATTCATCTCCGGACTCTTCGGCCGGGGCCGGGACGGATTCCAGCGCGGAAACGCCGTTCGAAGCGGCTTCGGACACGCTGCTTCTGTCCGACACATCCACACGCGGGGCGCAGGAGGATAACAGCAGGGAAAATATAAGAAGCGTTGCCAGTGCGGTTTTAACGGTCCTCTTCATTCAAACCTCCGTGGGATTAAAGCTCAAAGTCAGTCGGGTCAAAATCCTGACGGGCCAATTTTTTAGGAATGCGCTTAATTGGATCGTAAATATAGAGGCGGCACGCATAGTCGGCGGGCACAACGCCTTTTTTCGCGCATAAAGTCATGCCGTCTTTTGTAATTTTTCCTCTGGCATTTTCACAGTATTTGCAAGCGGGGGGAATCTTATTCCCAAAAAGCCTCGCGGATGCCATAAACTACCTCCCATACCAAAATATTTCTTGTGAATAAATGTAAACAGCCACTGTGCATGTTATGTTAGACGTCAATACAGGCAACGATATAAAAGTAAATGTCAAAAAGAAAAGATCATAATAAAAATCATTCGATACATGACGGTAAAGTGCGTGGAAAAATGAACGATATATTTCTATATGTAGCAGTCTGTCATTATAGTCGCTTTACATTAAAGAGCTTTCGGCGGCCTGATAACAGTCCGTTCTGTTTACTTTTACTTACGCGGCTATTAGCACAAGACGCTACAGAACAGCGCCGTAAAACCCCTTTTTTCTACAAAACCATACCTATTGTACCAGAATGCACGCCATAAATCTATATGAAAACATGAACACTTTACCCGCCACTGAACGTCGGGAAACGACGGCCGGAGCAGGAGACTGGATTATGAACAAGCGGTCAGAATATTCAAAGTATTGGCATTGACAACGGCTGCATCATTGTTTATGATAAAAATGGATAAATCTATACTTATATTATAGTTATATAATTTCGATTGAAGATTGGATGAAGCCGTCATGGCAGAAATTACTAAAGTCACAACGCCTCTGGTACCCAGGGAGAATATCGGCAATAAATATAAACCCGATACCGACCAGGCTTTCGAGTTGACCGATCTTTCAAAAATACACAAACCGGTGCAGGAAGGCAAAATACTCGATCAAAAACAGTCGGATAATCAGGCGTTTCTGCGTGAGAGCATGGGCAGGGCGGCCATTGAGGCGATCCTTAAAAGTTCAGGCGATCTTGTCGGCGTCATCAAACGCATGGCTTTGCTGGTGGAGACGGGTACCTCAGCGACACAGGCGCTCAACGACCCCAAGGTCAAGGAATTGCTGGATTCCCTTTTCCTGTCCCCGCGCCAGTTGATGGACGCCATTGTGGAGCAGGATAAATCAGCCGTGCTCTTCAAGGGTGAAACATTTGATATCCTGCGCGACCTGATGGCCAAGTTCGACGGCAACCCCAAAGTGCGCGACGCCATGGCCAATCTGCTCAAAGTGTTTGAACACAATATCAATTCCGGCAGCTCCGTCAAATCCATTTTGCTGAGCTGTGAAAACATACTGGATTATATGTTTACCAAGGACCGCGAGCAGTTCGCGGGCTATCTCGACGGCCTGGCCGACATGCTGCTTCCCAAAGAAGAGGCGCAGCAGGGTCCCGTGCGCGCGCAGGAAGGCGCGCAGCCGGGACAGGCGGAGGAAACCAAAACGGCCGCGCAGGGCGCGCGGCAGGAAGCCGCTCCCGCCATGAGCCAGAAGGAAGCCGCGCAGATTCTTAAAAGCAACCTGCTCCCTCTGTTGGGTGAGATCGTGGTCAAATACCACCAGAACGGGCGCATCCGCGACCATGTCATGACCGT
>JAITVU010000405.1 GCA_031285645.1 Oscillospiraceae bacterium
TTAATAATAAATTAAATAAATATGTATTTAATTTATACAGTTTATCATTTGCCTCATTGAGGAGCAGTCCCATGCCTTAAAAAATAAACATTCTGTGTAAAGGAGACTAATCCATGAAAAAAGTGATATCCTGCCTTATCGTCGCGTTGCTGATTTGCGCGAGCTTTGCCGGATGCGGAGGCGGTCAGAGCAGTTCGGAACCCGCGTCCTCAGCGCCTCCCGCAAGCAACGCATCATCAGCAGCGTCAGGTTCCGGCGCCGCGTCGACGGACGTGGCCAAAGATCCCGTTACAATCCGTTTCTCATGGTGGGGCGGCGACGCGCGCCACGAGGCGACCCTCAAAGTTATAGAAGCGTTCCAGGATGCGTATCCGTACATCACTGTCGAGCCTGAGTACGGCGCGGCGGACGGCTACAACGACAAGCTGACCACGCAGCTCGCTTCCGGCACGGCGCCCGACGTGGTTCAGATTGACCCGTCCCTGATGCCGAGCATTATCAAAAACGGGGATTATTTCTTCGATCTGCGCGCGGAAGGTTTTGATTTGTCGAACTTTGACGACAACTTTATTTCCAAGAGAAGCCAGGGACTTTATAGCGGTAAGCAGTATGGGCTTCCCTCCGGCGCGGTCGCGACGACAACGCTCTTCAACCCCGCGCTTGCCGACGCCGTGGAAATCGATCTGACGAAAGAGCAGTTCTACTGGGATGATTTCATCGAATGGGGTAAAAAAGTTCGCGCGCACGACAGCGGCATGTACCTTTTCGGCGTGAACACAAACTATCTCGCGACACTGGTGACGCAGACCATGATCAGGCAGGTCACGGGCAGCACAGCCATTGTGGATGAAAAGATGGAAGTCGTTCTGACAGAGGAGCAGCTGACAGGGATTTTTGAGTACATCAAATCGCTTTACGACAATGAAGTCGTTCCCCCTGTAAGCTATATGGCCGCGTTCTCGGGCGACAACCTGCAAAACGACCCCAACTGGATAGACGGTAAATACGACTTTACAATGACCTACACATCCATGCTTGACGTGTTTATATCCGCGGCGCCGGATGTAGAGCTTGACGTGGGCCTGTTGCCTCTTGTACGCGACGGCGTTGACGTTGCTTACACAATAGGCTGCCCGCAGAACTTCAGTATTCCCAGCGCGACCAAGCATAAGGAAGAGGCGTTCCTGTTCCTCGACTACTGGTATAATAACGAGACATCCATGCTTCTTCAGGGGTCCACCCGTTCACTGCCGCCGACATCCGCCGCGCGCGCGATATGCGCCGAGGCCGGCGTCATCAATCCGCTGGTTGCGAAAGCGGGCGATATAGCGGAGGCTTGCAGTACCGAGGTCGAGATTATCGACACCTATTCCTTCGCAAGCGAGGGCAGGCAGATGTTTATTGACGCCGTAGAGCAGATTGGTTACGCAACCATGACACCCGCACAGGCGGCGAAGTTTGTTATCGATGGCCTGAACGGTCTCATCAAATAGTTAAGTAAATATGCTGGCCGTCCCCCGCGGAACATTTTATGACAGCGATTGGATTAATGAATCGGTAACGATGATTGATCCAATGACACAACGCGAGTGAACTTTCCAATTCTCATTGTCTGAACAATAAGTTCAATCGCTCTATGTTCTGCGGGGGGCCTAATGCAACGAGAATAATGCAATAAAAAGTCACCTGGTTATTCTCGCTGCATTAGGCGCCAAACATGATATAGAAAGGTGTGGGAGTACATGACCGCTTCGGTCTCCGGCAAGAAAAAAGCTTCTCCACAAGTTGCTTTTTGGAAGATACGGGATAACCACGGATATCTGTATATTTTACCGTGGCTTATCGGTTTTGCCGTTTTACAGTTTTATCCGTTCATCGCCTCTCTTTTTTATTCTTTTACCGACTATACCGTCACAAACACGCCGTCCTTTATAGGGCTGGAAAACTATATTAAGCTGTTCACGACCGATCCGGAATTTTGGAATTCCCTCAAAGTGACCTTGCTTTACACAATATACACAGTGCCGTGCAAGCTTGCGGTGGCTCTTTTCGTGGCGGTTTTCCTCAACCGCAGCATAGTCGGGATCAACCTGATCCGCACACTTTATTATATCCCCTCGCTCTTTGGCGGAAGCGTCGCGATTTCGCTTCTGTGGAGAGTGATGTTCATGGATGAAGGCATCATCAATTCCCTTCTGGGAACATTTGGGCTGCCCATGGTGCAATGGCTGGGCTCGACCTCCACGGCTTTGCCGACTATCTGCATGCTTGAGATTTGGCAGTTTGGTTCCTCCATGGTCATGTTTTTAGCCGCCCTCAAGCAGGTGCCGCAATCGCTGTATGAAGCGGCCGCGATCGACGGGGCGAGCAAAGCGGCGTGTTTCTTTAAAATCACCATCCCCAGCATAACCCCGATTATTTTCTTTACCACCATCATGCAGACGATTTCGGCCCTGCAAAACTTCACGTCCGCGTTTGTCATCACGAACGGCGGGCCCCTGAAATCCACTTATGTTTTGGGGCTTAAGCTCTACAGGGACGGCTTCGGTTTCTTTAAGATGGGCTACGCGAGCGCGACCTCATGGGTCATTTTCGTCCTGATTATGGCCGTTACGCTTCTGCTGTTCCGCTCCTCCTCCGCATGGGTTTATTACGAGGACGAAGGGCAATTTTAATGGAGGTGACTTATGATTAGCCGTGGAAGGAAAATAACCAACAAGGTTTTCCAATATTTAATTATCGCCATTGTTGGAGTCATGTTGCTGTATCCGATTATATGGATGTTTTTTGCCACATTTAAAACGAACAAGGAAATATTCGGTTCCGTCGCCCTTTTGCCGCAGATTTTTTCGCTTGACAATTATATCAGCGGATGGACGTCCAGCGGCGGCATGTCTTATACCGATTTCTTCCGCAATACTTTCATCCTGACAATACCGAATACGCTTTTAACCGTGTGCTCAAGCTCCATTGTGGCCTACGGCTTTGCGCGGTTCCGCTTTAAGTTCAAGAGTACCCTGTTCGGGCTGTTGATCGCGACGCTTATGCTCCCGAGCTCGGTCATCATCATACCGAGGTATATTCTTTTCAACTCCTTCGGATGGGTTAACACGTATTTGCCTTTTTATGTGCCGTCCGCGCTGGCCTGCCATCCGTTTTTCGTGTTCATGCTGGTGCAGTTTTTGCGCGGCATTCCCAAGGAGCTCGACGAATCGGCGAGCATGGATGGCTGCGGCAGCTTCCGCACCTTTGTGCAGATTCTGGTACCTCTGATGAAGCCCGCTCTGTTCTCCGCCGGACTGTTCCAGTTCCTGTGGACGTATAACGACTATTTTGGCCCGCTGATTTTCGTCAACTCCGTGAAGAAATATCCGATTTCCCTGGCGCTGCGGCTCTCGCTCGACTCTGAGTCGGTGGTTATATGGGGCAAGATTATGGCCTTGGCTTTTATCGCTGTTTTGCCCGTCATGATCCTGTTCTTCCTGGCGCAGAAATATTTCGTTGAAGGAATCGCCACAACCGGACTGAAAGGATGATGACCCAATGGGATTTGAAAAGCTTGCCGATTTCCTGGATTCTCTCGCGTCCACATACCGGCTGCCCAGCTGTGACTGCATAGTCTATCACAAGCATGAACAGGTATTTCGCCGCATGTGCGGTTACTCCGACAAAGAAAAAAAGACCCCGGTTTCCCCTAAGGATCTCTACTGGCTTTTTTCCGCCACAAAGGTCGTGACGGCCACCGCCGTGATGCGCCTTGTCGAACAGGGAAAGCTCAGCCTCGCGGACGAGGTCTCGCGCTACCTGCCCGAATACGCGGATGTCATGGTCAGGGATAATTTCCGCTATGACGCCAACCTCATGCACAACGGCATGGTTTCAAGGGAAACCTTAACGCTGGGAGGAGAACTGAAACTCAGGGCGCCCGCATCCGCGATGACAATCGAGGACCTTTTAACGATGAGCGGCGGACTGGGCTACGATATGGAGACCCCCGCGATAAAGGACGTTCTCACAGCAACAAACGGGAAGGCGGGCACACGGGAAATTGTGCGGGCGATCGCGAAGACGCCGCTGGATTTCGATCCGGGCACACACTTCCAATACAGCCTCTGCCACGATGTTCTGGCGGCGGTGGTTGAAGTCGTCAGCGGCATGACCTACGGCGAGTTCCTCGAAAAAGAGCTGTTCGGACCGCTCGGCATGGAGGACATGGGCTTTAAAATGAAACCGGAGCAGCTTGCGCGGCTGAGCGCCTTGTATACATGCAACCAGATGACATGGGAGCACGAATACACAGGCACCGGCAGCCCGTATCGCCGCTACGAAAACTATGAGTCCGGCGGCGGCGGTCTGTTCGGAAAAACGGACAGTTACGTAAAGCTTCTGGACGCGCTGTGCAACGATGGGATGTCAAAGGACGGCTACAGGGTGCTCAAGCCTGAAACCATTGAGAACATGCGCACAAACCGTATGACCGGCAGCCGCGCCGAAGATTTTCTTTGTATGCGGCGTTATGGCTATGGTTACGGTCTCGGCGTGCGCACCATGGTGGACAACAGCAAAGCGAAGAGCCCGATAGGGGAGTTCGGCTGGGACAGCGCGGGCGGCGCTTTTGCCCTTGTTGATACAAAGAACAGCCTGGCTGTTTTCTATGCCCAGCATGTGCTCTCTTTCCGGCCCGGCTATTATGTGATCCATCCCACGGTACGCGATTTAACCTATGAGGCGCTGTTCGGCTGATTCCTTTCCCCTGACTCAGGCGGCTGTATGGGAATGTGGAACGAAATACTCGTCCCGACAGTCGCCTTGCTGCGGATATACAGCCGGCTCTCAGGGCCGAAGCGCAGGAGCAGCCGGCGATTGATGTTCGCGATGCCGATGCCGAGCTCCGTCTCATTGATCATGGATTGCCGCAGGGATTCGATCTTGCCGATCTCCATACCAAGGCCATTGTCCAGCACAGCGAGGCGAATGCCTCCCCTGTGCGAGGGGGTGGCCTTCACCTTGATATAGCCCGGGCGGTCCTTTAAATGGCGGACGCCGTAGAGAATGCTGTTTTCAACCAGCGGCTGGAGCAGCAGCTTGGGGATTTGCGCGTCCATAAGCCGCTCCGGTATCTCATAATATATGATGAATTTACCCGCAAACCGGCGTTTTTGAATGGACGCGTATTTTTTCAGGTATTCAATTTCACGCCTGAGCGTAACGGTTTGCGCGGGGTCCTCCAACGCGTACTGCAAAATATCGGACAGGGCATGGATCATCTCGCTGCTCTCCAGGTTGGTGGTAGCGGGATCGTGCAGACCCAAATCGATGATCTGCAAGGTGTTAAACAGAAAGTGCGGATTAATCTGCATTTGCAGCGCAAAAAGTTCGGCCAGCCGTTGCTGATATTCCCGCTCGGTCAGCTGATGGGTGAGGAAATCACTGTTTTGCAAAACGCCGATAACACGGTTGATAATTTCGTCGTACTCGTCTTTGGGGACCTTGACGGAGGATTCCGGAAGGCCGCTGTGTTCCGTCTTCGCGAAGAGGCCGCTTATTATGAGGATTTTTTTATGGCTCCGCCTCGTCATATAGAGCGCGAGGAGAAAGGCGAGCGCCATGGAAGCGAAAAGTATGACCGCGCCGGGAATGAGCATGGCGCTGAATGCGGAGGTGAGGGCTCTGCTTCGGGCGACATATACCAAAGTCAATCCCAGGGGCGTGTAAATACTGGTGTGAACAAAATACAGCTGAGAATCCCTGAATGTCCAGAAATATCGGTTTTTCGAGTTGTCGGATGCGCCCCGCGGCTGCTCCAATAACGACCGCAACAGTGCATGGTGCGTCTCGTCATAGTTCTCGTCGGTAGAAAAAACGACTTCATCGGATTTGTTTATGCAGTATACAACCTCGGCATCCGACGCGAGGTAAGCGGATTGTTCTTTCCGGTACACGTCCGCGTCAATATTGATGGCGATTGTGCCCTTTTCCTGAGTCATACGGCGATAAACGGTAATGACCTCCATGCCTTCAGAGTTGCTGACATGCGTCATGAAGCGCTCTTTAATAAAGCTGCCGTCGGATTCAGGATAATCGTCCTGATCCCATCCCGAATCAAAAAAACGATCCTTTTTGAGGATGCCGTTTTCGGAGGTCAGGATATAGGCGGAGTCGTCCAAATCCATATAGATGGAATGAATATACGCGTTTGCGTTGACGATGCCCTGGAGCACGCTGCGCAGAGAGCGGAAGATAATCAGGTCTTTGAGGGCCATCTCCTGCCGTGTCAGGGTTTGGCGCAGCGAGGCCATCATTTCGGGATTGTTGGCCAGAAGCTCGTTTTGGTAAAGGATATTGTTGTTGACATAGGAGAAGCCGGACTCGAAGTTGAGAAGGGTCTGTTCCGCTCTAAGCTCAAGGTCCTGCCCGGTTCGGAGCGCCACAAAGAAGCCGAGAATCAAAAACGACAGAAGCATGGGCAATATAGACAGCAGCGCATAGCGCAGAAACCGCCTGGCGAAATAAGAGCGCATAATCGTTTAGTTCCTTTCATAAAACAAAGGGCTTAATTTCCCGCTCCATAGAGCGGTTCCATGTAATTTTGAACCCCAAAGCCGGACTGTCCCGGCAAATCGGATATTCTGTCGACGATGTTTTCTTTGTCAATGTCAACGATCAATTTGGACATATATATACCGGAAATCCGTCAAATTTATATTTATTATATATATTTTTGACTGAATTTGCAATTGCACAGGATACAAATCAATGCGATATGGAGGATAGTATGGAATACGGAAAATCAGTTTTTCCCACTAAGCCTGATGATGACTTGGCGATCGTATTCACGCCGCAGGAATTCGGAGCCTGCCCTGACGGAGTGGGCGACAACACGGCGGCGCTTCAAAAAGCGATCGATACGTTGGAAGCGCGCGCCACGATCGGGATTATTTTTATTCCGGAAGGGCGATACCGTTTTTCGGGCACGGTAAACCTGTGGCGCGGCATACGCCTGATAGGCTTCGGCGCCCAGCGTCCGCGCTTATTCCTCGAAGACCACGCGGCCGGATTTGAAGGGCCCCTGTCCAAATATCTCTTCTTTTTCCGGAATGTGAAGCCCGGGCCGGGGGAATTTTTGAGGGACGCCAACGAGTGCTCGTTCTTTTCATCCCTCCGCAATCTGGATATCGATATGGGCAGCGGGAACAGCGGCGCTGTCGCGGCGCGCTATCACATAGCCCAGCTCTGCTCAATCGAGGACTGCGATTTTTATATCAATGACGCGAAGGCCGCGGTGGAGTTTGTCGGTAATGAGATTGAGCGCTGCCGCTTTTTCGGCGGACAGTACGGCATTATCGGCTATTACACGGCGCCGGGCTGGCAGTTTTATGTCGGCGACTGTGTGTTTGAGGGGCAGCGCCGCGCCGGTATTATGAGCAGCAAGACAGGGCTTACGCTGGTTCGCGACACCTTCCGCAATATGCCCTGGGGTGTTTACGTGCCCAATAAAGAGCTTTATGATGTGCCTACAAACGAGACTGAGCGGCTTTACATGGAAAATTGCCGCGCGGAGGACATTGCCACGGCTGTCGTCAGCATGGGCTGGCTCAGAAATCCCATAAACTGGCTGCATGTGGTTGGAACAGTCTGCCGCTCGGCGCCCATGTTTCTGGAGTGCTTTGGCTATCAGTTTGTCTATTTCTTCATGGAGCCCCCTATTGAACCCGCGTATCCCTGTTATTCGGTCGAGACCCATATCGGCTTTAGAGTGACGGCGGACAACAGTGAAATCCGCCGGAAATTCGCTTATGATTTCAAAGTGGAGGAGGCCCAGTGGTCGCCTGTTCCCGAGCCGGATTACAGAGCCATGCCGTCCCAGTCGGAGTGGGTGAGCGTTCGCTCATTCGGTGCGGCGGGCGACGGCTCGGCGGATGATACGGAAGCTTTTAAAAAGGCGATCGCCACAGCGGACGTTATTTACGTACCCCAGGGATATTACCGTATATCCGCGGCGCTGCACCTTCGTGAGAATACAAGCCTTGTCGCCCTGCATCCGGGCACGACGGCAATTATGATGGCGGACGGCGCCGAGGGCTTTGGCGATTCTAAAAACCCGGCTTCCATAATGGTTATTCCTAAAGGCGGCAAAAACCATATTTGCGGTATAGCCATCGACGGCGGGAAAAATCCCGGCTCTCACTCTATGGAGTGGCTGGGGTCACCCGAGTCGATTTTGGAGGACTCGCAGTTTTCCGGCGATATAAAACGATTTGCCGAGAAGGAGGGCGTAAATGCCGCCAAGCCTGAGGAACAGCTTAAAATTGAGCGGAAGCCAAGAAGAAAGGGTAGGGACCGATGCCATACCCTGTGGATACATGACGGCGGCGCGGGCGTGTTCAAGAATATATGGTCCAATGACCGCATGGCGAGGGATGGGCTGTACATTGCCGATACGGAAGCCCCCGGCAAGATTTATCTGATGTCCGTTGAGCATCATCTGGACACTGAGGTCATCATAGCGCGCGTAGCGAACTGGTCGATCATCTCCTTGCAGACTGAGGAGGCCTATGGAGATGACCATACCCTTGCCATGCGCTGCGAGGACTGTGAGGATTGCGTCTTCGCCAACCTGTTTGAGTATCGCATGCAGAGCTTCGAAATCAATTTCCCCTACGCAAATCATATCATAAACTGCAAGAATATGGTGTTCTGGGGTGTCCACGCTTTTTCCAACGGGCCTAATAATTGGGAGAACAGTGTGCGCGTCGATGAGAAGGCCAACATAGCCGACCGGGAAATCGGCACTTTGATTGTGAACTGCTGAAAATAAGGCGGAAACGCAAAACGGCGGCAAGTGGAGGCTTGCCGCCGTTTTTAACTGTTATATACAAACACGGATACAGTGGATTTAGGCTGTATCCGTATTCGATTTTTCATGTCCCCAAGGGGTGGAGAATCCCTCCCTTTGCTTCATTAAAAGACGATCCTTGAATAAGGCGCGCCTGAAAAATCGCCGAAAAAAGCCTCGCCCCGACTCATTGTGATCAGGGTGAACAAAGGATCGGCGGCGTCCCTATAAAGGTTCTTTAGCGCCGCATGGGTCTCAAAAACTTTTCGCTTAATCACAATATCATCCGTAAAAGTCACGCCGCCCTGCAGCCTGATCCAACGCATATCGGGTGAGACACTTGAAAAAGCCATATAGGGCTCCTTCATGAGCTGACGGTATACGGCTTTATTCTTCCCTGTGCAAAACACCAGCATATCGGCGTAACGGAGCATAAATTGCCAGGGCCTCACCCTGGGCTTGCCATCCTCCACCGTCGCCATAAATCCCGCTGGATTTTGCTCCAAAAATGCTGTTATACGATTCATCCAGTCCCCCCTAAACAAAAATAGGGATAATCGGTTTAATCCGATATCCCTATTATGACTATAAAACATCACCCTGTCAACCGTTTCCGCCAAGACCCGCGCGCCCTCTCCCATATGGGTTGCGCACTTTAAACGGCTGCTGAATCTCCCTTGAGATCCTGGCTGTCAGGCCGCGCGGCGCTATGCGGCTGGCGGCGACCATAATCTTTGTCACGGGGCCGATCACACACACCCTCTTGCCGCGCATCATGGCGTGAAAGGCTTCCCGGGCTACCAATCCCGGGTGCAAAACACAGTAGTTAAAGAGCATGGTCGTCTCCATATTGGACGTCTCGGCAAAGCGGCTTCTTGTCCCGCCGGGACACGCCGCCGTCACCTGGATGCCCTTGTCGCACAGCTCCTCGGCCAACGCTTCGCTGAGAGACAGAAGATACGCTTTGCTCGCGCAGTACACAGCATTCATGGGGCCTGGCACAAAACTGCCCAGCGACGCCATATTAAGGATGCGTCCATGGCCGCGGCGCAGCATATCGGGAATAAAAAGCCGGCAAAGACGCGTGGGCACACCCATGATGACGCGCATCATCTCCGTCTGCCTGCCCGGTCTGTTCGTATAAAAGTAACCGCCGAGGCCAAAACCGGCGTTGTTGACCAACGCGTCAATGGCGATGCCTTCCTCGTCAATCATATTGTAGAGCTCGTCCGCAGCCCCGTCACCGGCCAAATCCAGAACAAGGGGCAAAACGCGGATGCCGTAACTCCCCCTGAGTTGGGCCGCGGCGGCGTCAAGGCGCTCCTCATTTGTGGCCGTGATGACAAGATTGTACCCGTGCCTTGCGAATTCCTTGCAAAGCTCACTGCCGATTCCGCCTGTCGCACCTGTTATGAGCGCTGTCTTAATGCCGTTCATAGCCACTCCCCTATCTGTAATGTATCACAAGAAACAGGATAATTTGATACAAATATGATAATCACCTGTCTATGTAAAGAGCCTTACCAGCACAAAGACGATTTGGGGGTATAGCGCAATGACAAATATAATCCTGGCCATATGGAGCAAAGCCACCTGAGGCCCGTCCGCCCCCATGTCGGCGGCTATAAGCGCCATTTCACTCGCCCCGGCAGGTATCCCTGAATAGATCGCGCTAAGCAGATCCAGACTTGATTTTTTGTAAAGGAAAAATGTTAAGACCACGCTGACCAGCAAATAACAAAGTATGATCACAACCGCCGGCATGATCATCTTCCCGGCCGACAAAATCTGCTCCATACCAAAACTCTGCCCAACCATTGCGCCCGCAACCACTTGCGCCAAACGGCGCATTGAGGTCGACATATAAGCCCTGTTGGTTTTAATATTCATAATGCCAACCGCCAACATGGAAAAGAGCAACACGCCCGCCGGTATTTTTAACAGATAACCGATGATGCCGCCGACCGCGCCGACCGCTATGGTCAGAGCGTTTAGTTTAATCAATGATTTCAGATCCAGTTTTTCCGGTCGGGCCGCCTGATCCGATTTTTCTTTATGTGCGGCATCCGCCGGTTCTTTATCATCTTTCCCCGTTATCTCCGTTTTATAAATCCGTTTTAGAATGATGCGGCTCAATGGCGGCCATATACAGATCACGCCGACAAGGCGCACCAAATGGAATACAGCCATCACCGATGTGTCCGCGCCCATATCCATGCCGACAAGTGTCATGTCAACGATCCCGCCGGGCGCCGTTGCGAGAAGGCAGGTGACCAAATCATAATCCGTGATCGTATAGACAAGAAACCCGATCGCAATACCGCTGGCCATCAGGCAGCCCACAATAGCGAGCGCCGGAATGATGAGCGTTTTAAGCATGCGCACCACATCGCCCCGTATGCTCATGCCGATGAAGGTGCCGGTCAGAATCTGCGACATGGTTTTAAGGTAAGGCGGGAAATCAGCCTGTCCCGTCGTGATGTTGAAAATAGCCACGAATGTGAGCGCGCCAATCATGATGCCGGCCGGTATTTTCAGCTTGTTAAATACAAGTGCGCCCGCCGCCGCAATCGCAAGACCCACGATGATCATCATATCTTTTATTCTCCTGGACTCGTTTTCTCTTTGTTCAGTGCCCGGACGCCATATATAGTGAACGAACGTCAGGCAGTCGCCTGACGGCACACTGGAGGCGTGCGCGTTCACTATGTATGGTCGAAGACCGCTTTGCGGCCACATTCGCCAAGTATGGTTGATCAATCAACCAGCATTCGGCTTGAGCAAATCCATTTCCTTTTCATGCGCAGCAAAGGAAATGGAATACCATACACTATCCATTGCACTCTGTACACTGTGTATATGATATTCCATATGAAAGGACCTTTTAAAACAAATCTTCCAGCACTTTAGCCTCCAGCAAAATCGTCAGCATCGTATACTTGGGTCTTTTCACCCTGTATTGCTGGTCCTTGGCATGGATGCATTCCGGCAGTTCCTCAGGCGTATCGAAATTGATCAACACCTTCCCGACATCGGAAGGGCACGGCTCGATCGACACAATTTTTGCGTAATGACTGATCCCGCACAGGGGCGTGTTCCAATAAAACGCCACATAATTGAGATGCGGCAGCTTTGCCCGGTCAATATGCGCGGTTTCCAAAGAGCGGCGCTCAAAAACCGCCGTCCTGTTTTCCCTGCATTCGATAAGCGGCAGGACAATCGTATCCCGGGACGCGATATTCACGCACACCTCATGCCTGTATTCGCGCATTTCCGTGAGCGGAATGCCCCGGATATCAATGGCGTAACGCGAGACAATAAACCGCACCTGCTCACTGGTGTAGCTTTTAACCGCATTTTCAACAATCCGGCCGGCCGGCGCTTTTTCTTCTTCGCTGCCGTAAAAGACGGAGAGCTTTTCAAGGAGCTCCATCTGTTCGTCGTCCAGTATCACTGTAATCTTTTTTTTGTCGTCCGACGGTTTATTTGTCCGATTTTTTTCGTTATTCATGCGTCCTCCTTCATTTACCGCCAAAAATGAAGTCAAAATAAATGGGATTCGCCTTTTATCGTCCTAAGCTTTATTAAAGCGCATCCACTCTATTGACACGATACCGGAAATATGCGCACCCGCCTCAAATCAACCGGGAAATTCTTATACTCATATAGGTGTAAAGCGCGCCTATGAGTAGCAGTCAGTATAGGCCGCCTTGGCGGCGCACGGCAAAAGCCGTGCAAACAAAATCATGCTGCGATGTTGTTTGTATACGGCTATATCACACTGTAAACCCAGCCAAAGCGGTCTTCGCGCTCACAGCGCTGTATGCCGGAAAGCTCATCATACAGCTTCTGGGATAAGTCGCCGATTTTGCCGTCTGAAAGCTTCATCTCCACATCGCCCCACTTCAGTTCCCCGATCGGCGATATAACCGCGGCTGTTCCTGTTCCGAACGCCTCTTTAAAGGACCCGTTTTTATAGCCTTCGGCCAGTTCCTCCATGGAGACCTTGCGCTCCGAGACCTTGTAGCCCCAGTCACGCAGCAATGTAAGCACGCTGTCCCTCGTGATACCGCCCAGAATGCTGCCGTTGAGCGCGGGCGTGACCACCTCGTCGCCTAAAACAAAAAATACATTCATAGCGCCGACTTCCTCGACATACTTATGCTCTACGCCGTCAAGCCAGAGCACCTGCGAGTAGCCCTGCGCCTCCGCCTCCACCTGGGAACGCAGCGACGCCGCGTAGTTGCCGGCGCATTTCGTGAATCCCGTGCCGCCCCGGACCGCGCGGACATAATTGTCCTCCACATAAATTCGAACAGGTGAAAGCCCGCCTTTATAGTATGGTCCAACCGGCGAGAGAATAACAATCAGCAAGTAAGAATCGGACGGATGGACGCCTAAAAACGCGTCGGTTGAGATGACGAACGGCCGGATATAGAGCGACGTCCCCTCGCTGCCCGGCACCCAGCCTTCCTCAACCCGGACGAGATCGGCGATGGCGCCGACCATAAACTCCTCATCGATCGGCGGGATGCAAAGCCTGTCTCCGCTTAAATTAAGCCGCTCCATATTCTTTTCCGGGCGGAACATCACAATTTTGCCCTCTTTTGTGCGGTAGGCCTTGAGCCCCTCGAATATAAGCTGGCCATAGTGCAGGCATGTGGCGGCAGGATCCATCTCAATGGGCGCGTATGGGACAATGCGCGGGTTATGCCATCCCTTATCGCCTTTATAATCCATCAAAAACATATGGTCGGTGAATCTTTTCCCGAACTGCAGCGCCCCCTCGTCCTCCGGCTTCGGCTTAAGCTGGGAGACGCGCTCGATCCTTATTGCTTCCATGGTATTAAAACACTCCTCTTTCATATTGCGCGGTTTTCTTCCGCATCACGCCGGATTAAAGGCGCCCGTACTGTTATGCGGCTGTTACGGCGCGTTGGTAATGTGCAACTTCATCCGCCAAACTTGCAGGAACCGGAACCGGCGCTCAGGCAACGACGCCGTTTTTATGCCGGCCGGGGTCAATGCCGCCGCCGCTGTTTAATGCCTGTCTGTACCGGATAATCCGCTTCACTAAATTATTCTTAATTCTATCATATATAGGGCCTATATTGCAAGAGAAGCCTGCCATTCATGGCGGAGAAAAGGCCGAAAGCCATGTTACCCACACGCTTTCGGCCTTCGGTCTCTGATGTCCGGTTATGTTTTCCCGCAAAACGGGCGTTATTTCCCATGCAAAATGTATCGAGACATCCTGCATTCTTAGAACCTGTTTAATATCTTTTTGCACCCGTCTTTTTGGAAATTTCACCGTTATTCGGTTTGTCATTCTTGCCTTGCGTCAGCAAGGCTGCGTCCTTCGCACGAAAGTCCGGCAAAATTGTGCTCGAATCCAAGAACACCCGGATACTAAACAAGCTCTTATATCCGGCCGGGCCTGTGTTCTATTGCATTATTAGTAAGATATGCCTTGCCACAACATGGATGTCGCCACTTTGATAAAGCCCGCTATATTCGCGCCGGCGACTAAATTGCCCTTAACGCCGTATTGCTCCGCCGCGTCATACATACTGTGGAATATATTAATCATGATTTCCTTAAGCTTGCCGTCCACTTCCTCAAACGTCCAGCTCATGCGCTGGGAGTTCTGGGACATCTCG
>JAITVU010000009.1 GCA_031285645.1 Oscillospiraceae bacterium
CTGCGCCCGACAATATCCAAATCAGAGAAGATCAGCTCAAGGTTGATCGTTTCAATGTCCCGGGCCGGGCCGATATCGCCGTCGACATGGATGATTTCCGTACTCTCAAAACAGCGGACAACATGCACAATAGCATCCACTTCTCGGATATCGGCAAGGAATTTATTGCCCAAACCCTCACCCTTGGACGCCCCTTTGACAAGGCCGGCAATATCGACGAATTCCAGAATCGCCGGGGTCACTTTGTCCGGCTGGTGCATCTCGGCCAGCTTGTCGAGGCGCGCGTCCGGCACCGATATTACACCGACATTCGGCTCTATGGTGCAGAAGGGATAATTCGCTGACGCCGCGCCCGCGTTTGTAATCGCGTTGAAGAGTGTGCTTTTACCCACATTGGGCAATCCGACCATTCCAAGTTTCATATGCTTAAATTCCCGACTCCTTTTTTTATTATGAAACGAGCGTTTCAATACCCCGCCCCTCGGGGCGGTTCCTTATTCCAGGCCGATGCAGCCGCCTTTTATGTCTGCACTTTTGCTATTATACATGCATTCTGTTAAGGGATCAACCGTGTTTACCATAAAATATCAAAAGCTTTATAGATTATTCATCAAAAGTTTGACGATTTAGTTATAATAATATAAAATGAATAATTATAAATATAGTATATGACCTCATCATTGCCGCTGTATAACTATAATATAATTAGTTTTTATTTTTCCGGACCATGAGTGGAAGTTTAAAAATACGGAGGGAAAAATATGTCTATGGGCAAAATACTCGTCGCGGACGACGACAAGAACATAGCGGAACTTCTCAGGCTCTACCTTGAAAAGGAAGGTTATGGGGTCGTCATAGCAAGCGACGGGGAAGAGGCGATACAGAAGTTTACACCCGAAAATCCCGACCTTGTACTCCTCGACATTATGATGCCCAAGTTGGACGGCTGGCAGGTGTGCCGGGAAATCAGGAAAAAATCAAACTGCCCCATCATCATGATCACGGCAAAAGGCGAGACGTTCGACAAAGTGCTTGGCCTTGAGTTGGGCGCGGACGATTACGTGGTCAAACCCTTCGATTCCAAGGAGATTGTCGCCAGGATCAAGGCTGTTTTGCGCCGAACGGGCAAAGCGTCCGAGTCGCCCGATATCAAGGAAGTCAGTTATGACAAGCTCGTTGTCAATATGACAAAATATGAACTCAAAGTGGACGGCAATGTCGTGGATACCCCGCCCAAAGAGCTGGAGCTGCTGTTTCATCTCGCCAGCAACCCCAACCGCGTGTACACGCGCGACCAGCTGCTCGACGAGGTTTGGGGGTTTGAGTATTACGGCGATTCGCGCACGGTCGACGTCCATGTGAAGCGGCTTCGGGAAAAGCTGGAAGGCGTGTCGGATAAATGGACGCTCAAAACCGTGTGGGGCGTGGGCTATAAATTTGAAGTCAAAGAATAAGGGCTGATATGCTGAAAACCAGACTTTTCCGGCGTTATTTTTCAATGTACTGCACATTGGTCATCATCAGTATTCTCATTCTCGGTGTTGTCCTGCTTGGCTTTGCGGCCGGTTTCTTTGAGCGGGCTAAATATGACTCCATGGAAAAGTACCTCAGCCAGGCTGTCAGTATAACAGTGGAAAATTACGAGAAAAACAACAAGGCTTATGTTGAAAAATCGCTGATTTCCATGGCTTATTCCGTTGTATCCCGTGTTATTGTGGGGGAAGTGTATCTCACGGACGCCCAGGGCAGCATTGTTTATTATTCCAATGTGGGCCTCGAAGAAAACAAAAGACTCAATTTAAGCGGTGACGCTGTTCCGGCATCGATTGCCCAGCAGGTAATCGATGCCGGTCATTATGAAGAAACGGGAAACATGCTGGGGTTCTATGATCAGCCGCGCTATACGGTTGGTCTTCCGCTTTATGCGGATGATCAGGTTTTCGGCGTTGTCTTCGCTTCCTGTCCCGCCGACGACCTCATGAATTTTCTCACTGAGCTGCTGAAAATGTTTGTGCTCAGCGCCGTTGTCGTGTTGGCGCTGGCGTCCATTGTCATCTATTTTGTTACAGCGCGCATGGTGCAGCCGCTTAGGATTATGCTGGACGCGACCCAGAGCTTCGCAAAAGGCGATTTTACCAAGAGGGTGCCTGTGTCGGGCTACGATGAGATCGGCCAGCTCTCAATGGCGTTTAACAATATGGCGTCCACTCTGGCTATAACGGAAACCACAAGGCGTTCCTTTGTCGCCAATGTGTCTCATGAGCTCAAAACACCCATGACCACCATAAGCGGCTTTGTCGACGGTATATTGGACGGGACGATTCCCATGGAAAAAAGAGATCAATACTTAACGGTGGTATCCAACGAGTGTAAACGCCTCACGCGTCTTGTCCGCTCCATGCTGGACACTTCGCGCATTGAGGCGGGTGAGATGCAGATTAAACCCGCCGTTTTCGATATCAGCGAGACAATACGGCAAACAGTGTTCTCGTTTGAGCAGGCCATAGAAGAAAAACAACTTGAAATAATGGGGCTTGAAACAGACAAGATAATGGTGTTGGCCGATAAGGATTTGCTGCACCAGGTTATTTACAATTTGATAGATAACGCGGTTAAATTTGTGGAACCGTCCGGCTACCTCTCCTTTTCATACCGCATCGATGGTAAAATGACATATGTGGCGATTCGCAACAGCGGCAAAGGCATCGACAAAGAAGAACTGCCGCTTCTATTTGAACGCTTTTATAAATCTGATAAATCCCGCAGCCTGAATACGAACGGTGTGGGACTTGGCCTGCACATTGTGCGGTCCATTATAAACTACCATAAAGGTGAAATTGTTGTCAGAAGTATTCCGGGAGAATACACGGAGTTTGAGTTTTCCGTGCCCAATCCACCATAAGCCGCGGCTGTCATTTTGCCTGTACACCGTTCGGAATTTTTATTTGTAAAATGTCTGAAAAAGGTGTATATTGATAGTTGTCGGGGTTTGTGTATTTTGAGATGGAGGTTTCCACGTGAGCGATTTCAATCAGAACGACAACGGGTATGACGGGAATAACAACCAGGGCTATGCCGCGCGGCAAAATCCGCCTTACGATGTTCCGGCAAAAGGGCCGGACGCCGGCGGGGAGCCGCAAAGAGGTTATTGGCAAAACGCCGCACAGAATCCGGCGTCCGGCAGCGCA
>JAITVU010000025.1 GCA_031285645.1 Oscillospiraceae bacterium
GACACTACCCAGCATGATTACCCGTCTTATAACGGCTCCTACGAGCGCAGCGCCGAAACCATCAAGGCTTATCTGGAAGAATTCCCCAGCATCAAGGTGGTGCTGGATCTGCACCGCGACGCCATGCAGCGTGATGACGCCATCGTAAAGCCCGTCGCGGTGATAAACGGCAAAAAGGCCGCGCAGATCATGATTATCGCGGCGTGTGACGACGGTACCATGGGCGTGCCGGAATGGCGCGAGAACCTGCGGTTTGCCGCCGCCTTTCAGGATTATATGGAGCAGGAATACCATCAGCTCACAAAGCCTGTCTTTTTCTGCTACCGTAAATACAATATGGACCTGACGACAGGCTCGCTCTTGCTTGAATTCGGCTCAAACGCCAATACGCTGGAAGAGGCCATGTATTCGGCCGAGATGGCCGGGGAAGCGCTCAGCCGCCTGATTCAGGAAGCCACGCCGTAAACACATGAGTGGAATTCAGGCTGGAAATCATCTAAAACCCCTTGCATCCGCATTTATGCCATGATATAGTTATTCTACAGAAGTTCCAATACCGACCCTGTTTTTTTCCGTATCTTTATTGGAAGCGCTATACTACCCAAAATAAAGCAACTCGGTTGCTTTACACTTATGGGACAAACTGTCTATAGCATATATCGGAGGATATTTTGGCCAAAATAAATGATAAGAAAACAAATGCCATGCGGCAGCTTGACAATGACAAAATACCCTATTCCGTTTTAACCTATGATTGTGACGGGGAAAACTTCGATGGCCGCCTTGTGGCCCGGCAGGTCGGCCTGCCATGTTCACAGGTGTTTAAAACCCTGGTGGCAAGAGGCAATAACGGCATTGTTGTGTGCTGTATTCCCGTCGATAAAAAACTGGATCTGAAATCATTGGCGGCGGCGTGCGGCATGAAAAAACTTGAGATGCTGCATGTAAGCGAAATCCTTGGTGTCACGGGCTATATTCGGGGCGGATGCTCCCCCATTGCGATGAAAAAGACGTATGACACTTATATCGACGATAGCGCCTGTGATTTGGATACCATTGCGATAAGCGCCGGTGTGCGCGGCAAACAGATTGTGCTGGCCGCTTCCGATCTTATCAGCTATACGCAGGCTGTCACCGGCGCGTTTTCCGCGCCTATGGATTAATACGAAACACTGTTTTACGCGCATAAGGGCGAAGCCCCGGGGTGTTATACTCGTTTCGGTTTAAAACAGTCCCGCCGACTGTTTTAAACATGTGGCATACGCCCACATGCAGTCGCCTATACAGGCGGCCGAAACATCGTTCATAATGGATTCCCGCGCATAGCGCGGATGCGGGCTGCGCCCGCTGATTTAAAACAGGGTAAATGTTTTAAATTGAATCCACTATATCATACACTTGCCGCGCCATTGGCGCGGCGGCAATCTATTCGATTGCCGATTAAAATGTTTCACATTATAATCGGTAAAGAGTATTATATTCTGCTGACAACAAAAAAGGGGCCATAAGCCCCCTTAAAAATGTCAATTATTAAGCGCCCTGGCCGTAATATCAGCCGCTTTTTATACCAATTCGGCGCAATAGGCGCGTTGCGGTATATCCGCGTCTTTTTGATTCAGCAAATCGGCACAGCGGATACAACCCGATTCCCCCGAAAACTCTTTAACAAGCTCCTGCAGCCGCGTTTTGAGTGTGTCCTTTTCCTCGGCGCTCACAGCTTCGTCGAAGCCCCAGACCAGCCCCGCGGCCATAACCATACCACTGACAGCGCCGCAAACTTCCTTCATCCCCGCGACGCCGCCGCCAAACCCCGACGCGGCCCGCAGCAATATTTTGACATCAACGCCGGTTTCACTGCTGAAAGCTCCGGCCACCGATTGGGCGCAGTTAAACCCTTCTATAAATAGGTCCTTCGCGCACTGGGCCTGCTGACACATTGGCCTACCCCCATTCAAATTTCAGACTTTACTTTACAACATTATGTATAGCAAAAATTCTACAGGCTGATGCCGTTATTGTCAAGCGTTCTTTAGATCGTCTGACGCATAAAATAACAACTTGCGTGAAACCCATACGGTGCTCGCGTCGTTTTGTGCCCCGCGGAACATGGGGTTGAGCGTACAGCATTCTAAAATTACAGGAAAGGCAGGCGCGAAGCCATGCGATGCTCGTCGTCGTTTTGTGCCCCGCCTGGAGCATATTTTTTATGACGCAAAAAATCCGGGACCGGCTTGATTTTCTGATCACGCTCGCTTACTACGCCGCCATAGGCCTTCTTGTGTATCTTGGGCTTAAATATGTTCTGGGCTGGATTCTGCCCTTTATACTGGCCTTTTGCATTGTGAGTGTTGTCAATCCCATTATACGCTTTTTTAACAACAAGCTGAAGTTTAAGCATGCCGCCGCATCCATCACCGTGATGGTGCTGACGTATGGCTTAATTGGTGTGCTGCTCTTTGAGTTGATTTTACAGCTCGTCTTTGTATTCAGAGATTTGTTCTCCATGCTGCCCAGCTATTATGACGACAGCATTGCCCCGGCGCTTAAAAGAACGGGTGACAACATCA
>JAITVU010000076.1 GCA_031285645.1 Oscillospiraceae bacterium
TAATAGCTGCCGTTTTCGGGGTAGACGGTGAACGAGGGCGTTTTTTCGGAATGAAAGGGGCACAGCCCCAGCAGATTGCGCCCGCGGCGCTTGAGGGTGACATACGAGGAGATGACGGACTCGATGCCGCTCGCGTATTTGAGTTCTTCTATAAAGCTTTCGGGAATCAGTCCGCACGCCTCCTTAAATGAATTAGGGTAATTTCGGGAAGAGCCCTTGGTTAACACATGCGGAAAGACCTTGGGACGCTGTCCCAAACCCTGCTTAAGGCCGTGACGGCCTTAAGAATCCGCTATCTGAGAAATATTCTGGGGCAGGGCGCAATAATCACGGTATTTAACAGCGAAAGCCAGCTAAACAGCGAGCAACTTTTTCAGGGCGCCCTCATTGAGCAGATGCACCGTCTGAAATGCGCCTTTGTAAAAGACAGCCCAGTTGTTAAACACACAGGGGAGACTTTTTGCGCTTTCCGGCGTATCCACGCAAATGAGCTTAAGAGGGATATTGTTTGCTTTGCAAAATGCTTCCACCTGCTCGATGCAATTGGGGATATACGGACACTGCAATCCATAGTAAATCGTCAAATCGTCACAGTCAATGCGCTGTTTTTTTACGCTGTCTGTGAAACCCGGCGTGGTGCCGTCAAACGACAAAGCCAGCAGCTCATAACCGCCGGAGATCGTGTCCACCGTTTTAAATCCGTGTTTTTGCATAAACTTCTTATCGGACAAAAAAGGGGACTTCTTATCCCGGCTGATCACGCAGATGCCGGACTTGCCGCGCTTCTTCGCGTCGTCAACACAGGACTCAAGCAGCGCCTTTCCGTGTCCGTGCCCTTTATATTGGCCGGCGACCCACAGGCAATAAATATACATGTAATTGTTGCCGGCCACGGGAACCCACGCGGTTTCAAGCGGCGCGTATTCGATAAACACCTTGCCCTTTTCGTTCAGCTTGCGAAAGACATGGCCCTCCGGGATTCTCTCAAGGAGCCAGGCCCGCTTCACATTGACCCCCGCCTGGTGCTTTTTATCGGAGATGGCGCAGCAAAGGTGTTCGGTGGGGATATTATCAGCCTGCAGAGTAATATAGTTGCTCAAAATGCGTTTTCCTTTCGGATTTGTTTCGACATCTCATCATGAAAACTTTTCCGGCCTGCCATGCCACAGGCTTCCCCCTTACCCGAAAACCCGATATGCCGAATAAAACTGACCACGTTTTCCGGGCTCGGGCATGAGATTACGGTCCCAGCGGCATCCGGTCGCCCGGGCCCTGCCCGGCAGCCATGGCGCGCCTCTATTTGCGCTTTGGCGGCGGATAGAATTCCGCCAGCAAAGCCATGTAATCCGGCAGCTTTTCCTCGTCCGGTTCATGGAACTCGAAGGCGACACCGCTGCATTTGGATATCGTCCGGCCGTCAAGCGTGTATGTTTTGCGGAAGCTGCACAGGCCGTCCTTTTTATTCTCGCAGAAATTACAGTCGGCGTGCGGGCCGGTGAAAACCTCCCTGATATAAAGCGGCGCCTGTTCTATGAAGGCGCTGTGCGCGTCTATTTTGCTGAAAAAAAGACGCAGGACAATGCCGTCTTCGCGAATATAAATGCGCGCGGCCACTTTTTTCGCCTTGACGCCCGTTTTGGCGTAGATGATCATATAAGGGCCCCAGCAGTATCCGTCGCCGATGCGGCCGCCAAAATCGTACCCAAGTCCGGCGATCGCATTGTCGAACGCGGCGATAAACGCCTTGTCCCGGGGGGAGACAATATCGAAACGGGCCTCTTCGAGGATTTTATTTATCAGCGTTTTCACCCTTTCCTTTACACGGGTCAAACAGTGCCCCTTTTATTGCGGCGCGGGCTTCGGCGCACCCATATCCGGCTCGCCTCATGGCCTGTCAGCGGATGAAATTCGTCGCCACGCTTTTGTTAAGCTGTGGCATTGGGATGCTGTCTTTTGTCGCGTCCAGGCACTTGAGCAGCCAGGCCATGCTGCGCCCGACCGTCTCGAGGATCTGAATGCCCTCTGTGTCCTGCAGGGCCTCACTGCCGGTGTGGCCGTGGATATAGTTCCAGTAATTGGTGGGAACAATAATCGTGCCGCTCAGCATGAGGTAGTTGTTGAGCTGGGAGATGACGCCTTCCCCGCCCGAACGCCTTGCGACCGTGACGGCGGCGGCGGGTTTGCCCATCGCGTGGCGCCCCGTGTAAAAGAGCCTGTCAAAAAAGCACTTGGCGTCCCCGGCGATGCCGCCGTAATAAGTGGGCGCGGCGAGAATGAGGCCGTCGGCGGCGCGCAGTTTTTCGGCGCATTCGTTGACGCCGTCATTAAATATGCATTTGCCCAGATCCCGGCATTTACCGCAGCCGATGCAGCCGTGCACACCCTTGTCGCCGATCTGGATAACCTCGGTTTCAATGCCCTCTTTTTCGAGGACCGCCGTGACGAGCCCGATCGCCGTGTAAGTGGTGTTGTCTTTGTGCGGACTGCCGTTGATCGCGAGTACCTTCATAAAAATCCCCCTCTTCAGAACCTGCATTCATAAGACGAAACAACCGTCGCGGCGGTAAAATTTCCCTCTTCAATCCGACATTCTTCTTTATGAATACAGATTCTTATAATAAATAACTATCATAATTTGCGGATTCTTAAGGCCATATGGCCTTAAGCAAGGTTTGGGACAGCGTCCCAAGGCCTTCGCAACAGAAACAACCTTTCATTATGAACCAAAAAGGTTTGATACCCCGCTGCTTGCAGCGGTACCTTGATACCCCGGGGTCTCTGCCCCGGGGAGGTTCATTATAACAATCAATACACGCTCCACGATTTGGGCAGGAACAGGTTCTCGTACATCAGAATGCAGTAGCGGTCGCTCATGCCGGAAATGTAGTCGCAGACAGCCCTGTGGATGTCCTCTTTTTCCAGTATGGCCTTATATTCATCCGGCAGCTTGTCCGGATTGCCGACAAAATAATCGTACATCTGGCGCACCATGTGCATGGCCTTGCCCTCTTCGCCCTTGGCCTGGGGATTGGTGTAAACGGCCTCGAACATGAAGGCCCGGAGTTCGTTGTAAAGCGCCTGATGCGCCGCGTCGAGGCGGATTTCCGCACCCGAATGCTCAATGAGATTGGTGACGAGCGCCGTGATGCGCTCGGATTTGGTGCGTCCAAGATCGCAGCGCACATGCCAGGGAATATCATCCGCCACAAGGACGCCCGCGCGCACGGCGTCGTCAATATCGTGATTCATGTAAGCGATCTTGTCCGCGTAGCGCACAATACGGCCTTCA
>JAITVU010000097.1 GCA_031285645.1 Oscillospiraceae bacterium
CGCACTCCTTCGCGCCTGAGCGCGTCTTTTGCAGCCTCTAAGGCCGTTTTGGCGGATAAAAGCTCTTCCAGCGACGAAATAAACGGAAACAGAATACGAACCGGACCGAAATCACTTGCCCGCAGAATCGCGCGCAGCTGCGTGCGAAAAAGATCGTCCCGGTCCAGGCTGATGCGGATGGCCCTGTAGCCCAGAAAAGGGTTGTCCTCCTTTTCAAAGTTCAGGTAATCCAGATGCTTGTCCCCGCCTATGTCCATGGTCCTTATCGTCACGGTTTTGCCCTTCATCGCCGCAGCGACTTCGCGGTAGGCGGCAAACTGCGTTTGCTCGTCCGGGCTATCCTTTTTATCCATAAAAAGAAATTCGCTGCGGAACAGGCCGATCCCCTCCGCCGTGCCGCCGAGCACCCTTTGCAGCTCCCCCGGCGTGCCTATATTCGCCAATATCTCGATTTTACGGCCATCCTTTGTGATGCTTGGATGACCGATAAAGCGTTTGTACAGTTCCTTTTCTTTGGCATACGCGTCGTTTCGCCGCATAAAGCGCGCGCGAGCCTCTTCGGTCGGGCGTACAACAGCCCGGCCTTCCGCGCCGTCAATCAGGATCTCGTCACCGGCGTCTATAGCTTCAATAGCTTGCCCCGCGCCCACTATGGCCGGTATTTCAAAACTCCGCGCCACAATCGACGTGTGCGAATTCTGACCGCCCGCCGCCGTTATGATGCCGGCAATGTGATCCATATTCATCTTGGCTGTGTCGGACGTAGCCAGATCATCCGCTATGATGACGGAGCCCGGCGGTATAGCCGAGATATCCTGCGGCTTTATTCCCAGCAATTCCCTGAGCAGGATATTCATTATGTCCTGTATATCGAAAGCGCGTTCGCGCATATAGGCGTCGTCAAGCGCTTCAAACATGCCCACAATCGACCCGATGGCCTCTTTCACGGCGAGCGTGGCGTTGTAAGAGCGCGCGATCAGCGCGCGCACGTCGTCCGTTGTGGCGGGATCCGCCAACAGCATCAAATACGCATCCAGGATATCGGCTTCCTCGGCCCGCGCGGTATCGAGCAGTTTCCGGGTATCATACGTCACCTTCTCAAGCGCCTTTTCAAAGCGCTCAAGCTCTAAAACCGGATCGGCGGACGGTTCGTGCGATATCACAAACCGCTTTTTCTCAAGGATAAACGCCGCGCCTGTCCCCATGCCCGCCGACACGCCCATCGCGTTGATTTCCCTCATCTTTTTTCATACAAAACTCCAAAGCATGGTATTACAGCATAAATCCGCCCTTGATTTATGCTGTAAGCGCCTTCTTTTTCGGTTGCCGCCTGACCGATCGTATTATTCCAGCCCGAACTCGATCAAGGACAAAAGCGCATCGAGCGCTTCATTTTCATTCGGGCCATTGCATAAAAGCTCGATTTCCGTCCCATGCGATATTCCGGCGGTCATGATATGCAAAATCGACTTTGCGTTGATCTCCTTTTCGCCCTTCCTGACAAATATATCGCACGGATACTGCATGCAGGCCTTGACAAAAAGATTAGCCGGACGCGCATGCAGTCCCTGTTTATTCCGGATCATCACCTTTTTTCTCACCATACAAATTCCCCCGCTGACATCTTAGAATCCGTATTCATAAGGATAAATATCGGATTGGCGAGGGAAAATTTCTGCGACCGAAGCAAAAAAGCGCGTGAAGACTGACGCCTTTCAAGCTTTTTTACGATGAACAGCGAAATTTTCACCGCCGGGACGTCCGTTTCGTCTTATGAAGACAGGTTCTTATATATAACGGCAATGAAGCCTGCTTTTTGAGAATAGCGCCGTTTCAGGTAAATTGTTCTATCCTATTGTAGCACAAACACTATTAACAGGAAATAGCATATTTATGAACATTGTCGAATGAAAGCGCTTGAAAAATCGTACTTTTGCTGTAAAATAATGCTATACAAATTATTTATAAAACAAAAGACGTTCTATTATCCCTTTAGGGCTACAGAATGGACAGGAGGATTACATAATGCTTGAAAAATTGAAACTACAGGTTCTGGAAGCCAACCTTGCCCTGCCCAAACATGGGCTTGTCACCTTTACCTGGGGCAATGTGTCGGGCGTCGCACGCGATCAGGACCTGATTGTGATCAAGCCTTCCGGCGTGTCGTACGACGATATGCAAGCAAGTGATATGGTCGTCGTTGATATGGACGGCAAAACGGTTGAAGGCACACTCAATCCCTCATCCGACACCCCGACGCATCTGGCACTGTACAAAGCCTTTCCCGGTATCGGCGCGGTCGTGCACACGCACAGCCGCTGGGCGACAATTTTCTCACAGGCCGGACTCGGCATTCCGGCGCTGGGCACAACCCATGGCGATTATTTTTACGGCGAAATCCCATGCACGCGGCGTATGACAATCGAAGAAATCAACGGCGCTTACGAAGAGGAAACCGGACATGTCATCGCAGAATGCTTTAGAGGCATAAACCCGCAGGATATCCCCGCTGTCCTCGTCAACAGCCACGGCCCGTTTTGCTGGGGCGGCGACGGCATGGAAGCTGTGCACAATGCCGTCGTGCTGGAGGAAGTGGCAATGATGGCCTGGCACACTCTGGCCCTGTCATCCAACCGCGGCGCCATGCAGCAGGAACTGCTGGATAAGCATTTCCTGCGCAAACACGGTTCTAACGCTTATTATGGACAGGGGAATCACAAATGAAGGCCGTCATAGAAAATCCTTGTATCGCCATTCCCATGGGTGATCCCGCCGGCATCGGCCCCGAAATTATCATCAAGGCGCTTTCGGGGAGTGCGTGCGCGGACGCGCATTGCATCGTGATCGGGGACAGGCATGTGTTTGAAAACGCCTTGACTTTTCCCGGCATGCCGGAGATGACCATCCGCCTGATCCGAGAACCGAACGAAGGCGTCTGGACACCCGGGACGCTGAACCTGATTGACCTTGGCGGTGTGGACACGGACACGTTCGAAGTTGGCGCTGTCAGCGGCATGTGCGGCAAAGCGGCTTTTGCCTGTATTGAGAAAAGCATCGCCCTCGCGCTTGCGGGCCAGGCGCACGCGGTCTGCACCCCGCCGATTAACAAGGAAGCCCTGCGGGCCGCGGGCATCGACTTTATCGGCCACACGGAGATATTCGGCGCGCTCACAGACACGCCGGACCCCCTCACCCTCTTTGAGGTACACGGCATGCGTGTCTTCTTCCTCACGCGGCATGTCTCGCTGAGAAAAGCCTGCGACCTCATCACAAAAGAACGCATCATCGATTATGTTGCCCGCTGCCACGACACGCTAAACAAACTGGGTGTTACGGGCGGTACCATGGCCATTGCGGGGCTGAACCCCCACAGCGGCGAGCACGGCTTGTTCGGCGACGAGGAAGTCAGAGAAATCGCCCCGGCCGTCGCGTATTTAAGGGCGGAAGGCTATAATGTGGCCGGTCCCATCGGGGCGGATTCGGTTTTTCACCTCGCGCTGCAGGGGCGTTTCAACAGCGTGCTTTCCCTTTATCATGACCAGGGCCACATCGCCACGAAAACCCTTGATTTTGACCGCACCATCGCCATAACGGGCGGCATGCCGATTTTGCGCACCTCTGTCGACCACGGCACGGCCTTTGACATCGCGGGCAAAGGGATTGCCAGCGCCGTCAGTATGGAGGAAGCCGTTAAAGTCGCTGTCAAATACGCGCCCTGTTTCGGGCGGTGACGGATCCGGACGGCAAAAACCTGTATATATCACCTTTGTCGCATTGAAAACCATTATTTCAGGGGCGCCCGCATCGTCTTCGACATTTCTTTGAACCCCTCACGCTCATAAAAAGCGATTTCACCCTTTGCGTCGCTCAGTACAAAGAGTTCGATATAGTCAAGGTCTTTTGATATTCCCCACTCTTTGACTCTCTCCATCAGCATGGCGCCGATGCCCTGGTTTCTGTGGTTTCTGGTCACGATGATATCGATGACTTCGACATAATTGTGCTCCACCAATGATGAAAAGGCTTGTGTTTTACCGCTTTCGATATGGACAAAGCCTACAATTCGATCGTCTTGATCCGCGGCGACAAAAATTGCGCCGCTGTCGCCTGTGATGACGGCGCGCGGATACGCACCCGTTTCCTTTCCCGCCCGGTAGTAGTCCGGCTGCAAAGCGGCGTTATAGGCATAAAATTCCTCGTAAAGCCCGCATATCTGAGGCAAATCGCTTAATGCGGCTATGCGAATACATATATTTCTGTTGTTGAACATCATATGGGTCCTCCCAATACACGAGGTTTTGTATTCGCCATTCTGAGCGTGCAGTCACATTGTTTTTCTAAACGACGCTAAGAGTATTACAATCCTGTTCATTTAAGGCCTTTGAGTAAGGCGGGCATGTTGCTCATGCCGCAACAAGGCAGAGCGCTGCTGTGCAGCGAGGCCTGTCGCTCATGCCGCGACGGGCAGTTCCTTTGTCTCGTCACAAAGGAAGCAAAGGACGCCGGGAGGGGCCACCTCCCGGACCCACCCGGATATGGATAACAGGCAGAATTAAAGAGTTTGGGTACGTTTAACATCGGAAAAGCCATACCGCGCGCGTGTAGTTGCACTGCTGGCAATGAAACGACGCGCTGCGGCGCGTCAACTTTCTACCCGCGCCCGCAGA
>JAITVU010000108.1 GCA_031285645.1 Oscillospiraceae bacterium
AGGCCGTATAAGCCATGCGGCAGCCGTTTTTAAACGAGCCGCGCAGGAAGATGGTGTCGTAACTCTCAATGGCGCGCGCCCTGTACACGCTGCCCTCAATCCATTCCGGCAGCATGGAGGCGTCCATCTCCTCCCCCATGATAAAGAAAAGGTTGTGCAGGAAGTGCGCCGTCGCGTTCATGGCGATGGAATCCATTACCCAGCGCCCCGCGCGATCCTTCAGCCGGCCCTTCCAGCCGTCGGGATCGTAATAGGCGTCCGGCCTCTTCCACGACGTGTGGGTGCGCAGGCACAGCGGTTTGCCGAGCCGGCCGCTGATGATATCGCCTTTAAGCGCCCGCATGGTTTTGGAAAATGACCACTGAAAACCGACGCCGAACGGGACTTTTGTTTTATGCCACACGGCGCGAATGGCTTCGGCGTCTTCAAGCGTCGCCGTCAACGGTTTCTCGCAGAGCACGGCCGACGCGTGTTCCATCGCCGTTATGGCTTGCTCGCGGTGAAAGGCTATGGGAGACACAATCATGACAAGCGCCGCCGCGTCATGCCTGTAAAAATCATCCAGCGTCTCATAGACGGGGATGCGGCGCGCCCTGATCCAGTCCGCGTACTCGGACCGCGCCGCAAAAGGGTCAATCACGGCGCAGATCGGATGTTCCTTTTCATTTATGTATTCCTCATAAAGGGACAGGTAATACGCCGCGTAGCCTGACGCGCCGACAAGTGCAATCTTCATACGGTCAATCCTTTCGGCTTTGAACCCTCAACCAGCCGGTTCTCTGAGACTACATAAAATTATATCATAAGTGCAGTATAAAGAAAAGCCGTGCTTGCGCACGAACAAAAACAATATTTTTCCTTGACATCCGTGCGGTTTTGTATTATTGTAATAATACAGCAGCCTTGTGCATAGACTATTTATGCCGTCATAAAAAATTATTCCCATCCGTCTGGGATACTGAAAGGATGCGTGATATAATGTTGTGGGCGTTTAAGGGCGACCGACCGCTTTATCTTCAGATCATCGACCAGATTAAGCTGCGGATCATATCCGGCGTCTACCCCGCGGGAACGCGTCTTCCTTCCGTCAGGGAACTGGCGTCGGAAGCATCCGTTAATCCAAACACCATGCAAAAAGCCCTCAGTGAGCTGGAACGGGAACACCTCGTTTTCAGCCAGCGCACCACAGGGCGGTTTATTACGGAGGATGAGCACATGATAGAACAGGTTAAAAAGAGCCTGGCCGAAGAACAAATCCTTTTGTTCTTCGACAAAATGGAAGCCCTCGGCTACGACAGGGAACAGACGCTCTCTCTCGTGGCCGGATCGGCAAAGGAGGATATGTGATGGCGCCATTACTTGAGTGCCGCGACCTGACGAAAAGGTATACGACGGTCGAAGCCCTGTCGTCGATCAACCTGACCATCGGCGAAGGCCGGATCGTCGGCCTGCTCGGCCCCAACGGCAGCGGCAAAACAACCCTCATCAAGCTGGCGAGCGGCCTGCTTAAACCGACAAAGGGGCAAATTTTGATCGACGGGCTCGAACCCGGTGTCTTTACAAAGCCCATCGTCAGTTATTTGCCCGAGCGCTCCTATTTAAGCGAATGGATGCGGGTACACGATGTCCTGTCCTTTTTCGAGGACTTTTACGTCGACTTTGACAGGCATAAAGCCACGGAAATGTTTCAGCGCCTGGGTATTGACCTGGGCATGCGCCTGAAAACAATGTCAAAGGGGACAAAGGAAAAAGTACAGCTGATACTCGTCATGAGCCGTCAGGCGCGTCTGTATCTCCTTGATGAGCCGATCGGCGGGGTCGATCCGGCCACGAGGGACTTCATTTTGCAGACCATTGTCGGCAATTACAGTGAAAACGCCACGGTCCTGATTTCAACGCATCTGATCTCGGATGTGGAAAAGACCATCGACGACGTCGTCTTCATCAATATGGGGCAGATTGTCCTGACCTCTTCGGTCGATGAGATTCGGGAAAAAGAGGGCAAAAGCGTGGATGAGCTGTTCAGGGAGGTATTCAGATGTTAGGAAAGCTCATGAAATACGAGATCAAAGCGACGTCAAGGACTTTTCTCCTCCTCTATATCGCCGTGCTGTTCCTTGCGATCGTCAACCGGATTTTTTACAGTTTTGATTTTATCGACCGTTTCAGTTCCTTCAATGTCCTCATGAACATGATGGTGTCGTTGTTCACCTTTTTCTACATCCTCATGATTATCGCGCTTTTTGTCGCTGTTACCATCGTCGTCATCCAGCGCTTTTACAAAAACCTCTTCGGGGATGAAGGATACCTGATGTTCACGCTGCCTGTCAAATCGTGGCAGCTCATCGTCTCCAAGATGCTTGTCGCGGCGTTCTGGCAGTTCATCAGCATCATCGTCACCATCATCTCGATTTTGATTATGCTCTCACAGCCCGCCGTCCTGTCCGCGATGGGGTACGCACTGGGCGAAATGGCTGAAGCGTTCGCGACGGTCGGCTTTTCCTTTCAGTCGATCATCATTGAAATCATCCTGGCGCTGGTCCTGTCACTTATCTTTTTCGCCTTGCCGCTTTACGCCTGTATCGCGATCGGCCAGCTTTGGAAAAAACACCGCGTACTCGGCGCGTTCCTCGCCTATTTTGGTATGAACTTTGCCGTTCAAACCATCACAAGCGCCATCATAGGCGGCATCAGCGTGCCCTTTTTATACAAAATCGACAGCCTGACCACGGCCCAGTCGTTTGAAAGCGCCTTCATTCCTTATTTCCACACCATCATGCTGATCGCTTTGGGAATCAGTGTTCTGTTGTATGTCGGATATTTTTTCATTACGAAATACATCATTGACAGGAAACTGGATCTTGAATAAGCGTTGTTCAGTGTTTAACGCCGCCAATGAGCCGCCAAGCTCATTGGCGGCGTTTCCTTTGCTTAGTTGATCATACCAAACAAGGCCGTCAAATCAAACTGAAGCGGGATGCAAATAATCATTTATAAAATTTCTATTGGTCGATTTCACTATAAATAACATCAGACTATTCACTTATTTATCATTTCCGGTACAAAGCATTGATATCTTTTTTTATAATTGTTATGATATGATTATAAATTACAGAATTTGTTTGGAGGAATGGCAATGCAAATCACGATTCCGGCAAGAACAGTGGACATGTATAAGGAGACCGATGTACTGGTTGTCGGCGGAGGACCGGCCGGTATCGGCGCCGCCGTCGCCGCCGCGCGCGGCGGGGCAAAAGTCATGTTGCTCGAAAAGCGCTCTTTCCTCGGCGGCAATATCACCGGCAGCTATGTTGAAACCTGCAACTACTTTATGGAAGGCACCCCCTTTAAATCCTACGGCGTCTACGCCGAAATGGAGAATGGCTACAAAGCGCGGTATGGGCGCAGCCACGACATACGCGTCAATTCACCCCACCGTTTTTCCAGCGAGTATCTCAAGATTTTTCTTGACGGTTTTGTCGGCGGCGCGGGCGTTGAGATCTGCCTGCACAGCTTTGTGAATGAAGTTGTCATGGAAAACGGCCGCATCGCCTATGTGATTATCCAGAGCAAAAAGGGGCCTGTGGCCGTCAAGGCCAAAACCATCATCGACTGCACGGGCGACGGCGACGTTGCGTTCGCGGCGGGCGTTCCCTTCGACCAGGGGCGCGACAAGGATCATCTTTGCCAGCCGGGCACGGTGAATTTCCGCCTTGCGGGCGCTGATGTGGCCAAGCTCACGCGTGACGGCGAGGATCAGCTCAAAGCCATCGGCCGGCAGTTCAAGGCCGACTACCGCGCGGGCCGCACCGGCCTTGCGTGCAAAAGGCAGGACCTCCCCTTTGGGCGTCTCACGCCCGGCGGCCAGATCACCTATGTCAACTACCCCTGCGCTTACGGCATAGACCCGACTGATTTCAGGGACCTGACACGCGGTGAGATCGAATGCCGCGGCTACATATTGGATATGCTCGGCTACATGCGGGAGCACTTCGACGGCTTTGAGAACATCGAGCTGGCCTCCATCGCCACCGAAATCGGCTTCAGGGACAGCAGGCGCATCCATGGCGAGTATAAGCTGACCATCGACGATATGGAAGCCAACAAACACTTTGACGACGTCATTGCCGTGTTCCCCCGCTTCTACGACATGCTGGCCCCGGACGCCAATATGGACGGCGACGGCAGCCATGAGGGCGCCGGTTATCACGGCCACATTTACACAG
>JAITVU010000209.1 GCA_031285645.1 Oscillospiraceae bacterium
TGGTTCGCTGGCCGGGCGGCTGCTTCGCGGATGAGTACCACTGGAAGGATGGCATCGGCCCCCATGAAAACCGCAAGGAAATGATTAACACCCATTGGGGCGGTGTTGTGGAAAACAACCATTTTGGCACCCACGAGTTTTTTGAATTCTGCCGCCAGGTGGGCTGCGAGCCTTATCTCGCCGGAAACCTGGGGAGCGGCACCATCCAGGAAATGTCCGAATGGGTGGAGTATATGACATTCATGGGCAAATCCCCAATGACGCGCCTGCGGGCGGAAAACGGCCGGGAAGAGCCCTGGAAGCTGAAATACTTCGGTATCGGCAACGAAAACTGGGGCTGCGGCGGCCGCATGACTGCCGAGCATTACGCCAACGAATACCTCCGCTACAATACATACTGCAGGGATTATGGGGATAACAGGCTTTACCGCATCGCCTGCGGGCCGCGCGGCCACAATTATCACTGGACAAAAGTATTGATGGAAAAAGCCCTGCACTTTATGGACGGCCTTGCCCTTCACTACTATTCACGGCTTAAGGATACCTCCCAGCTCCACGCCATGGCCGACGGCAACACCCAGTATACAAGGCGGCCCAACGCGGAATCCTTCTCCGCCACCCAGTTTGACTCAAATCAGTGGTATCTGGCTATGAAGGCCGCCTACCGCATGGAGGAGCTGGTGAGCAAGCATTCCGCCATTATGGACCATTACGACCCGGATAAGAAAGTCGCCCTGGTGGTGGATGAATGGGGGACCTGGTTTGCCGTGGAACCCGGCACCAATCCCGGTTTCCTGTACCAGCAGAACACATTGCGGGACGCTTTGGTGGCCGGTATCCACCTGAACCTGTTCAACAATCACGCAGACAGGGTCCGGATGGCCAATATCGCCCAGATGGTCAATGTCCTTCAGGCCATTATTCTGACCGAGGGCGAGAAGATGGTCCTGACACCGACTTATCATGTTTTTGATATGTATAAGGTTCACCAGGACGCCGCGCTGCTGAATACGGCGCTGGTTTGCGACAACTATTCCTCCGGTGAAGGCGACGGCCTGCCCAAGATCAGCGCATCAGCTTCCAGGGACAAGGCCGGAACCATCAATATCACGCTGTGCAACATTGATCCCGAAGATAAAGCCTCTGTTCGCTGTGTTGTTGACACATTACCCGGAACCGCCAAAGTGACGGGCACCGTACTGACCGCCGGCGCTATGAATGTTCATAATACCTTTGACGCCCCCAATGCCATTGCGCCCACTGATTTCAATGGCTTCACACACAGCGGCGACACGCTGACTGTGGACCTTCCCGCCAAATCGGTGGTATTGATATCCGTAACACAATAAGCATACCGGCACCAGGGGACCCCGCCCATTTTCGGGCGGGGTCCCCTGGTGCCGGCACATGACTGGAAAGAGGAGGCGACGCAGCAATGAATTTTCTGTCCGACGCGTATTTGGATGCTGTTAAAAAATCACTGGAACTATATGACGAAAGCGGTTTTTTCATGTTAATCGAGAAGCTGGAAAAAATCCCAGGCGGCTTGCCCCCTTATCCGGCCGCCCTGACGGCATTTTCCACTTTATCCACCCTGATGCTCCGGGCATTCCTGAAATTCCTGCCTGTCAATCATGAACTGCTGGATAGTGATACCCTGCGTATGCTGGCCGATTACCAGCACTTTCGCGGTTTTAACGACGCCATGTCCTTTCTGAAAGAAACCGCCAGGCAATACTTTCTGGCGTGCCAAACACGGGAAAGCAAATCCCATCAATCCTATGTCGGCGAGGTGAACGAGTATATCCGCCGCCATCTGGACGGCGACCTCTCCCTGACCCGCCTTGGGGAGGAGTTCCATCTCCACCCTGATTACCTCGCAAAGATTTACAAAGCGGCCGCCGGTATATCTGTCAGCCGCTACGTTGCCGGACAAAGAATTTCCGCCGCCAAAGAGCTGCTTGCGGATTCCGCTATCATGATAAACGATGTGGCAAAGCGCACAGGGCTGAATACCCCCTCCTATTTTACCCATTATTTCAAGCGCCACGTCGGCGTGACGCCGCAGGAATACCGTTCCATGTTGACCGACGCGCACAATACCGATACTCTCAATATTTACCACTCAATTACGTGTTAGGGAAGCTTTTTTTCTGCTGAGAAAGAGGGTAGCGTGAAAAATCACGCTAATATCATTGGATGTGCCAATTTCTCGCCGCCTGTGGGCGGCAACCGAAATTGATGCGCAAAAAGACCATTCCTTTTCATGGTCTGTTTGTGCCCGAGCTTTGCGAAAGGAATGGTCTTTTTTATGGGTGGGTAAAAGCAATTGTTTTATATTTATAGCTGTATAGGCTGAAATTGCAGCGGAATTTTAAACACGCGGCAAAGACTGGTTGGTTTTTAGGTAGAACGGCTATATATGACGATATCCGCTATCAAGAGACAGAAACGAGGGAAATGTTTGCTTCATTACAAGGATATGAGAGCCGCTCTGCCGGTTCTCAAGGCACTGAGCAACGATGTGCGCATCCGAATCCTGGAGGCTTTATACAGAGATGGCGACAAGAACCTGAACGATATTGCCAACCTGATGAATCTGTCCAACAGCGCCATCTCCCTGCATATGAGCAAGCTGGAAGAAGCAGGGCTTGTTGAAATTCGCGCCTCTCCGGGCAAACGAGGTTCCATGAAGCTGTGCAAGCCCACGGACGATGCGATTTTGGTGGAGCTCAACGCCAGGGAATTCTTGGGGAAATGTTATACCCATGAAATCAGCGTCGGCCAGTATACGGCCTATTCGGTTGAACCCACCTGCGGTCTGGCCACGCTGCACAGCCTGATTGGCGAATATGATGACCCACGGTATTATTCCTTTCCGGAGCGCTTTGACGCCGCCATCATCTGGCTCACCAACGGATATGTGGAATATGCGCTCCCCAACAGCTTAAAAGCGGGAGAGTGCCTCACGGAGTTATCCGTTGCCGTGGAGCTGTCCTCTGAGGCGCCGGGCGTCCGGGACGATTACCCATCGGATATTTATTTTTACCTCAATCAGGTGCCGTTGGGTTGCTGGATCAGTCCGGGGGATTTTGGTAAACGCAGGGGGCGCTTTAACCCCTCCTGGTGGCCCTCGGATAAAAACCAATATGGCCTGCTCAAAGAATTGACCGTCAACAGGGAGGGAACTTTTATCGACGGCAACGCCAAAATCTCCTCTGTAACCATAGCGGATTTGGCCATCACACATAATAGCAGCCTGATTTTACGCATCGAGGCGCCGATGAACACACGGAATCCCGGCGGAATGACTGTCTTCGGCAAAGGCTTCGGTGATTATAACCAGGGTGTTGTGGTAAAAATGCTCTATGATTAAGAGTTTCTGATAAACACAGCGATGTGTTATAGCCGAACCACTAAAAGCTGCTACTCAACGATCGCTCGTAAGCGCATTCTATAAGAATGCGCGCGCTCTGTTTCGCAAGCTTTTTAAGTGGTTTGGTTTAACTATAGCTGTATAGGTTTAAAACTGCTACGCAATTTTTAAATACGCGGCAATGCCGCGCGCCGCGAAGCGGCCTATACCTGTCGCATACGACATATTCACGCAACGACAACAATTATTCGCGCCGCTATAAGTACGACTTGGCCGCGCCGACGGCTCATAGCCGTTCAGGGTGTAAATAATGGTGAAAACACCGCCGATGGCCGCGATGGGAACCATTGCCGCCGCGAACAGGAGGGGCCGCTTGTGTCTTTTCAGCATAATATTAAGCTTTGCCTCCCTCCAAAGATGCGGTTTCCACGCAGTAGCCGTTGTAACCGCAGGATGTACAGCGGAGCTTTCTGGTCTTGGGCATGTGTCTTCCAAAGAACACATCTTTTACAGAAGGCTGAAAAACCGTATTGCATTCCGGGCAGATATAAGCCACGCTCCTGTAATACATACGGAAAAGCAGGACCGCCATCAGGATGACGATGGGCATGCCGATGGCAAAGGGAAGCCAGACGCCTTTTAAAATCCACAGCAGCAATGTGCCGAGTTCGATAACATCCATAATAATACCGACCGCCATCATAATGCCGTGAATTTTTCGTAGTTTCTTTTTACTCGTCATTCTGTGTTCTATGTCGCTGATGGATTTTACCGGGATATTGCTTTCGTTGCGAATATTCTCCTTAATGACGCGAATGGCTCGCAGCTGTTTTTGCCGGCCGCTGATCTCGCCGCCGATCCGCCGTTCCTGTTCCTCCAGCAGGAGCAGGAGAACTTTTCCGGGCGCGTCGCTTTCCAGAATACCCCTGATGGAATCGAGGGAGAGCCCCAGGGATTTCAGCATGCAGATCAGCTGCAGTTTTTTCAGGTCGTCATCGGAATAAAGCCGCCGCCCGCCTTCAGTGAGTTCGGCGGGTTTCAGCAGGTCCTTGCTGTCGTAAAACTGCACGGTCCGAACGGAGACATCGCAGAGCCTGGCAAGGTCGCCGGTTGTATATTGCGGCATAGAATTCACCTCCATGTCCTGACCATACAGTATGACGCGACGTCACAAGCAAGGGGTAACGCAAGGGGATTTTTCTTTTGTGGCGGATCAAATTCCAAAACAGGTGAAAGCCGCCAACATTTCGGCACGCCGCTAAAAAGGCCGCAGGCATAATATACTGATACTGCAAGATGCTCAAATCAATCATCACAGCTATCGATTAATATCCGCTGCTCATCCGCTCAGTTTCTCGGGCTTTATAATCCGGATTCAGGATTATACAGGTGACATGATATCAGCGCACATGGACAAACCATGTGACGCACGCGGATAACAGGGCCAGTGAAATGAGAACCGCGAGAGCAGCATAAGTCTGCCAGACAAGTATTATGGTCCAATTATACCCGATCAGTATGGGGATCATACACACGGCGACGGTAACGCCCAGCCATATAATGCTTGTTTGCCTTCTCTTTTTTCTCATCGGCTGCCGTATATGCGCTTTCTTTTTGCGCAGCCCCAGAATAAAGAATAAAACAGCTAAAAGGCAGCAGATGATTGTAGCGCAGGAAAGGACAATATCCAAAAGCTGGTTGCCGCTTATGGAGTACGATCGCGCGGGGTTTCCATCCAGAATTTCTTTGACGCTGTTGACGAGGTCGATATTGGTATTCGCCCCATTGGACAGCAGGCAGATTGCCGTCTGTTCGGCCGGAAATATCACGGCTTTGGTCGCAAAGTTGGGATTGCCGCCCGCATGTTCCATGATTGTCTGGCCGGTATTTACCAGCCACCCCGCCGCGTAATACATGCCGTTGACACCCGGGACAGAAAAGTCTCCCCGGTGAGACTGATCGACGACGGTATGGAATATTTCGGGTATGTCCCGCACAAGGCCCATCTGTATGCCCATCCAACGCGCCATGTCCTTTGTGCAGGAAATAATGTAGCCCGCGGGTTTGTTCCCGGCGTAATCCGGCGCATTATAAGGGGTCGTCATGAAAAAGGACGTGCGGTAGCCTTGCGCCAATTGTCCGGTGGCCGCGGCATCCTCTTTGTAAACATACGTCCGGTTTAGGCCTAATGGCTGAAATACCTGTTCCGTCATGAAATCGTCATAGCTTTGTCCCGATACAATTTCTATAACCAGGCCCAAGACATCATAATTGACAGTTCCGTAACTGTATTGTGCGCCGGGAGAAAAGGAAAGCTCGGCGTTCATTAAATTCTCTATGGTTTTTCTGAGCATATCGGGCGTATCCCCTCGCGGGATATATTGACTGTGCCTGCTGTTTGTCAAGCCGCTGGTATGATGCAGAAAGTTGTTGAGCGTAAGGCTTTGCCTGTCAACGGGTTCCCCGCGGTATTGCGGGACAAACCAGGGCAGATACTTCTGGATGGGGTCTGTCATGGACAGCAGCCCCCGCGCCTCTAATAATAATATACCGGCGCCGGTAAAAGCTTTGCTGACCGAAGCCAGTTCGTAGAGCGTGTTTTCGCTCGCGGGAAGGCCGTTTTTGCGGTCCGCGTATCCTGAAGAAAAGAAATATGTTTCACTTCCGGTCTGAACCGATATTGACATGCCCGGCACGCCGGATACACGGCAGGCGTCGTCCAGCAATGCCTGTATGGCGTGGGACTGCGCGTCGGGCAACGCGTAACCCGGCGCCATAAAGCCGGTAAGCAGGATAAACAGTGCCGCAATAATAATAAATTTCTTCATAACCGCTCCACTCAAAATAAGCTCCGGCATCAAAACCAGTCATGCCGCCTGCCGGATTAAATCCTGAATAGAGTATAACAAAAACGGCTCCATAATGCCAACGCGTCCGTCGGTGTTCGTATAAATAAAAAAGCGAATCAGCAACCACTGATTCGCCGTGTGTGGGTGAGGCGGCTTAAACCAAGGCCGCATCCATATTTGATAAAGTAGTATTAACCCCGGAATATTGACTAATCCGTTATGTCATGATATTCTTCCCTTATACCCATAGGGGTATTAGGGGGTGAACAGCAATGCGTCAATGTATGGATGCGGACAACCTTCATCGGCGGCTCAACAAAATCATGGGGCAGCTTAAGGCGATTGATAAAATGGTGGAGGAAGATGTGCCGTGTGAGGATATGCTCATTCAGATCAACGCGGCGAAAAACGCCCTGCATAAAGTGGGGCAAGTGGTTTTGGAGGGGCATCTGAATCATTGTGTCTGCGAGGGTATAGAACACGGGGACGCGGAGAAAACGATTGCCGACTTTGCAAAAGCGGTGGAGCATTTTTCCCGGATGTCATAAGGGCTTTCCCCGGGCCGAAAAAGCCGCATAACCGCTTCTATAGGCCGAGGCCAATAAAATTATAAATATGTTTTCAAGGCATGTCCAACATTACTATGAAAGTGCCGTAGGAAGCGCGGTAACATAATGAAACGCAACGGGGCGAAAGGCCGGCACCGCTGACCTGGAATAAGGAACCGCCTTGCGGGCGGGGTATTAAACTGCCCGTTTCATACTGAAAGAAAACGAAAGCAGCTGAAATTCGGCTGCTTTTTCTATTGACAGCAGTATACCCCATGGGGTATACTGCTGATAGAATATACATATACCCCCATGAGTATACAAAGTTTGATTATAAAGGAGTGCTGTGCTTGACTGCTTTCTTTAAAGGCGGTGAGAAGCGAACGCTGCTGTTGCTGGGCGTTTCTCTTGTCGCACTCGGTCTCGGCTTCTTCAACATTGGCACACGGTCATTTTATATCAGCCTTTGGAACATCGGACTTGTGCCTGTTAATTTATCCTGGATCGCCATCCTTCTTTGCGGCATTCCCATTATCAAAGGAGCGATTGTGGGGCTTGTCACTGAGTTCGATATCAAGGCGGATGTGCTTGTGTCCCTGGCGCTGATTGCCTCTGTTATCATCGGCGAGATTTTTGCCGCCGGTGAAGTGGCGTTTATTATGGCCATCGGCGCTTACCTGGAAGAGCGTACCGTCGCAAAGGCCCGCGCCGGAATCGAGAAGCTGGTGCATCTTTCCCCGGCGACGGCGAGAGTGGTGCGGGGTGGCGACGAGCACATTGTCCCCGCCGGGCAGATACAGGTGGGCGATACCCTGCGGGTGCTGGCAGGCGAGACCATCGCGGTTGACGGTGTGATTACAAGAGGCCGGACCTCCGTTGACCAAAGCGTCATGACCGGCGAATCCCTGCCTGTTGACAAAAGCGAGGGCGATGAAGTGCAAAGCGGTACCGTCAACCAGTTTGGCGCCTTCGATATGACGGCGCGCAAGGTCGGCGAGGACAGCTCCCTGCAGCGCATGATTCGCCTTGTGGAATCGGCTGATGCCGGGAAAGCAAAAATCGTCGGCATGGCCGACCGCTGGGCCACATGGATTGTCGTCATTGCGCTCGCGGCCGCGAGTATCACGTGGTTTGTCACGGGCGAGATCATCCGCGCTGTGACCATCCTTGTTGTCTTTTGCCCCTGCGCGCTGGTGCTTGCCACGCCGACAGCCATTATGGCCGGTATCGGCAACGCCACAAAATACGGCATTCTTGTCAGCCGGGGCGACGCGCTGGAAAGGCTTGCAAAAGTAGAGCGTATCGCGTTTGATAAAACGGGGACGCTGACTTACGGCAAGCCCGATGTCACACAGGCGGCAAGCTGCGTGGCGGACATGGACAGTGATAGGCTTCTGGAGCTGGCGGCCACGGCGGAACTGCGCTCGGAGCATCCCCTCGGCAAAGCCATCGTCGCCCATTACAAAAACGCGCGGGGCAAAACGCCTGACCAGCCGGACGCGTTTCAGTTATTGCCGGGGCGCGGTGTTGCGGCGACGGTGGATGGGGGGGACGTTTTCGCGGGCAACGCGGCCATGCTGTCCGACCATAA
>JAITVU010000215.1 GCA_031285645.1 Oscillospiraceae bacterium
CGCCACAATGCCGTTGGAGTTGTGGGGCGCGATCTGGATGTACGCGCTTTCCAGCATCGCACCAAGCAGCTTTGTCTCCCAAATGCCGCCCACATGCGTCAAATCCGGCTGTGCTATAGAGTGATAGTGCTCGGCAATAAAACTCTTGTAACCCCAGCGCGTAAATACGCGTTCGCCGCCGGCAATCGGCACCATCGACTTCATGCTCAGTTTGCGGAAACCCTCTTTATCATCAGGATGCATCGGCTCCTCAATAAACATGACATCGGCGTCAACGACATTATTCGCCATCATCACGGCGCCGTCGTATGAAAGAGCGCCATGCAGTTCAATACACAAACCAATGTCCTTGCCAACCGCAGCACGGATATCATAAATATTCTTGAGCGCCGTTTCAACAACTTCGCGCTCCCGGGTGGATCCGTCAACCTGATGTACAAACAGCGGGTCCCACTTAAGCGCGGTAAACCCGCGTGCAACAACCTTTTTAGCCGCCTGCACGTAATCGTCGCTGGTTTTACAATCCCGGAACCAGCCGTTGGCGTATGTGCGGATGCGTTGGTGATGCTTGCCGCCGATCAAATTATAAATTGGCTGGCCCGCTTTTTTGCCAATAATATCCCACAGCGCAATCTCTATGCCCGAAATGGCGCTTAAAAATACCGCGCCGCCGCGCCAGGCATCTTTTGAAAAGAATTTATCAAACAGTTTCGAGACAATATAAGGCGATTCACCCAGTATGTATGGGGTAATATGCGCGTCAATAGCACTTTTTATCGCCACTTCATGGTTACGCAGCGTCGCCTCGCCAATGCCTGTAATCCCTTCATCGGTTTCAACCTTGACAAGAATCAGGTTGCGCCAAACAGAATAATGTAAATAAGTCTCAATATTAGTAATTTTCATTTTTTCGCCTCCCCCTTACCAGTCTTTCATGTTCTGTGCATATGGCTGGCTGTTTTCAAGCACCTCAAAGTCAGGCTCCAAGCCAAGTCCTGGTGCGTTGTCGTCCAAGATGACATGACTGTCCTTAATAACCGGGTATTTTTTGTAGAGCTTTGGCATAAGCTCAATGTTAGCAGGCGGAAACTCCTGCCGGAAGAAATTCGGGTTGGTTGCGTCGACATGGACAGCCGCCATCGTCGCGGTCGGGCCGCTGGAATTATGCGGGGCAACCTGCATGTAGTACGCTTCCGCGATGGCGGAGATTTTTTTGGACTCCAGAATACCGCCGGTGTGGGAGAAGTCCGGCTGGATAATGGAGGCAATCCCCTCCTCAATCAGCCTGCGCTGGCCCCAACGCATAAACAGGCGTTCCCCTGTCGCGATCGGGATATTCGACTTGTAGGCGAGTTTGCGGAAACCTTCCCAGTTATCCGGCTGCATGGGTTCCTCGATAAACCCGAGGTTATAGGGTTCAAGCTGGCGGACAAGCCACAGGGATTGATCAAAAGTCATTTTCCCATGGCACTCGAGGAAAATATCAGGTTTTGGCCCAACCGCTTCGCGGATAGCCGCAATAACCTCCACACATTCTTCCATATCCTGGCGTGTGATTGTTGGATGTACCTCGCCTTCATGCAAGGGTTTTCCGAAAGCGCCCGCTTTGCCAATAGGGTCCGTTTTGAAACCTGTAAAACCCTGCGCGACCAGTTTTTTTGCAACTTCAGCATAATCCGCCGGTGTCTTTGTCGGCGCCACCTGGGTTAAGTGGGTGTACAGTTCCACGGTATCGCGCACTTTCCCCCCTATCATGGCGTATACAGGCAGGTTCATCTTTTTGCCCATGGCGTCCCAGCAAGCCATTTCAATACCGCTGATAGCGGTGTTCATAATAACGCCGTTGCGCCAGGCATCCCATGTAAAATAGCGGTTAAACCAATCCTCAATATTATAAACCGGCAAACCGATCAAATGGGGTTTAAGCAAATTGATGCATTCCCATATGGCCGGCGCTTTAACACGCAGCGTCGCTTCGCCAAAACCATATATGCCTTCGTCTGTCTCAACTTTTACAAAATGCAGATTGCGTGTGTATTGACCTGTAACGTTGAACAAATACTGCTTTATATCGGTAATCTTCAACAATAACGCTCCCTTCAAAACATCGCTGCTGAAAACGCCAAACAGCGCTTTGCATCCCAGCAATATTTTTCAAATTTTGCACGAGTATTCCACGGCATGCTAATAATACCCGTGCGCGCGGCAGGTGCGTTGCCATTCATGTACGGGTACATAGAATAAGTTTAATACTTTATCGCCGGCAAATCTACTGGCTTATTGCACACAATTTAGGATTAATATTTATTTATTTAGTAGAAAACAAACTGGTGTAGGCCGGTAAAAGGTTTTGCCTAGCAAATACGTTTGCACCATTTAGCACAAGACAATCGCTTCCCCAGCGCTTGTATAAGGTTTTTGTATTTTTGAAAAACCACGCAATTTACGACAAGGCATTGTCTGTTGCATTTCTATGCGCGGAATAGTATAATGGGGGCGTCAAGCTGGGCTTTACAAGATATTCCGCCGTATACAGCGGAATATCGGGTCCATTTTCACACTGTGAACTCCCTTGCCTTTTCGGCAAGGTTCCTGCGGACGCACCCCGCGGTTAGGGGGCCTACCCCCGGTTCAAAACGGCTTCTTACCGGAGCCGTGTATAAAATGAAGGAGGACTTATGCAATGCATAATACGATCTGTCATGTCAACGAGTACGATTGTTGGCTGCAAAACAGGGGCACAAACTCCTTTGATGCGGGGCTGGCAGGAATACTATCCACGATCGTTGCCAACGAGAAGGGTGAAGTAGCCGCCAATGCAGTAAAGGAACTTCAACGCGGTCTATCCAGGATGTTTGGAATTGACAGTAAAATAACGGAAAAATCTTCTGCGGCCTGCGTGCGGATGGGAACTGTTTCCAGCTTGCCTGGCATCGCTTTTCCGCCGATGAAGGCAGAGGGATTTAGCATCAAGTCAGCAAACGGCGATTTTTTAATCGCCGGCGCCGACGCATCAGGCTTGCTTTACGGCGTGTACCGTTTTCTTACAGAACTGGCACTCGGCAATACCGGGCCGTTTGATATTGTGGACGCCCCGGCCTGTCCGACGCGCATGATTAATCACTGGGATACGCTGGAAAACTTTACGCGTGTTGCCCGCGGGTTTAAAAGGGGCATGAAAGGTGATTCCATCTTTTTTAAGGACGGTAAAATCCACTACGATCCCCAACGCATTGAGGATTACGCGCGGCTGCTGGCTTCTGTCGGCATTAACCTGGTTTCTCCCAATAACGTGAACGTGCGGGGCGACGCCAAATTCTTTATCACTGAAAAACATCTCCCCGAACTCGCAAAAATTGCCGCTATTTTACGCCCGTTCGGTATCCGGATGATGCTCGCCGTCTATTACTGTTCCAGCATGGCATTCGGCGGACTGGACACCGCGGATCCGCTGGACGCGCGGGTCGGCGATTGGTGGAAAAAGCAGACCGATCTTGTCTACCGGCACATACCGGATCTGGCCGGTTATGTCGTGAAGGCCGATTCCGAGGGCGAACCGGGTCCGTTTGACTATGGCCGTACACACGCGGAAGGCGCAAATATGCTGGCACGGGCTCTTAAGCCGCATGGCGGTGATGTGATGTGGCGCTGCTTCGTATACGACTGCCAGCAGGACTGGCGCGATCATTCCAAGGACAGGCCAAAGGCGTGTTACGATATTTTCGCGCCGCTTGACGGCCAGTTTGATGATAACGTCGTGCTCCAAATTAAGAACGGCCCACTCGATTTCCAGGTTTACGAGCCGGTCACGCCGCTTTTCGGCGCGCTGAAAAAAACAAGACACGTTCTTGAGGTTCAAATCGCCCAGGAGTACACGGGCCATCAAACAGACGTCGCTTTCCTGCCTTATTTCTGGTCAACGGAAGTCATGGATTTCGACATGAAGACGGGGCCAAACAGCACGATCGCCGGCATGATTGAAGACGGCGTCATTGAAGGGTTTATCGGCGTCGGCAATATCTGTGACGACAATAACTGGACGGGCCTCACGCTTGCGCAGGCCAACTTTTATGGTTTTGGCCGCCTGGGCTGGGATCCTAAAACCAGGCCCCAGGCAATTGCGGATGATTGGGCGCGTCTCACCTACGGCGACGAAAAAGTCAGCGCCATTGCGGCAAAAATCCAGATGGACTCTTATCCGGCGCTCGGCAAGGTAAACAATCCGTTCGGCGTCAGCTTTATGTGTAAGCCCGATTTCCATTATGGCCCAAGCATTGAGGGATATGAATATGCCAAGTGGGGTACTTATCACCGCGCCAACCATGAGGGCATCGGCATTGACCGCACGGCTTCCGGCACGGGCTACACCACGCAGTATTCGCCCGAAGTTGATAAAATGTTTTCCGATCCGGCCACATGCCCGGAAAACATCCTGCTTTTCATCCACCGTTTGCGTTACGACCATGTTATGAACAATGGGAAAACCCTGCTCCAGAATATTTATAACAATCACTTTGAGGGCTATGAAGAGACCAGGGGCATGGTTGACGCCTGGAAATCACTGGAGGGAAAAATCAACGACGATTATTTCAACACTGTTCTGGAGCGTTTCGAGCTTCATTTGGACAACGCGCATGAATGGTGCGACCAAATCAATACGTATTTCAGGCGCTACACCGGCATAAACGATGAACAGGGACGTAAAATTTACGATTAAATTTTTACCTGACAGTCAAAAACAGCAAAAGGCCATCCGTGTTAACGCGGATGGCCTTTTTATGTGCAATCCCCGTACTGATCGCAATGTTGAATTAATTCAAGTCTTATTTTACTAAATATTTAGTAAAATATTTTTTTATTTAAATATATTTTTACTTAATCTATTGACATTTAGGTAAATATTTATTAAGATGAAGAAAATATACGAAGCGGGTAAACACATGAAAGTAACGCTCAGCGACATAGCCAAACAGGAAGGCGTCACGCCTGCTACAGTACAGCGCGCGCTCAAGGGGAGCCCCGGTGTCAGCGAAAGGAAGCGCCGGGACATTCTTCGGACCGCGGCGCGGATGGGCTATAACAAAGATATAAGGCGCAATTTCAGGCGCATTGCCGTTTTGTTTCCCCGCTGGACGGAAGCCAACCGCTACTATCCCAATTACATATGGCAGGGCATCGACCAATATGCGGCCGAAGCCGGTGAAAATTTTGAGATTTTAAAATCGTATTATGAACATCTTGATAGTGAGAGCCAGTTGCAGGCGCTCAGGGAACTTCTCAGCACGCAGCATGGCAGGTTGGACGGCCTTGTAACCATAGGCTCGCACAAACCCGAAATTGTCGCGGCACTGCGCGCTTTTGAGGAAAAAGAAATTCCCGTTTCCCTCATGGGTGTGGATGGCGAAGGCGGCCGCATCTGCTGCGTCCGGCTTGATTACGAACTATCAGGGCATATGGCGGCTGATCTCCTGATCGGTTTTGGCGCAATCCAAAACCACAGCCGGATCATTGTTTGCGGTTATTTTATGGGTGTCAGCCAGTATAACAACTCTCAGGCTTTTGAGCGCCGCATATGGGAAAGCGGGCTTCACCTCGATATTCTGAAAATCGACAACGATCAGGACCCGGCCATTGTTAAAAGCCGAATGGAAGACGCCCTCAAGTATGACCCCGGTGTCAGCGCCATTTATTCCACCAGTTCCCGCGCCACAATCCCCATGTGTGAGGCGGTGCGTGAGATGGGTCTGACAGGAAAAATCAAGACGATCGGCAGCGATATTTTTCCCGAAAGCGTGCGGCTTTTGCAAAACAATGAATTAAGCGCCATTATTTATAACCGGCATACATTGATCGCGCGGCAAAGCGTTGAAGTATTGGATCGCTACCTGGCAGGGAAAGAAATCCCTTGCGCGAATATCCTTATGCCTTCTGTTGTGGTAACGGCCAGCAACGCCGAGCATTATATTAAAGCCGACGGCATTCCCTGCAATGCTTAAACCTGCTCAGGCGGCTTTAAACGGGATTAAAACGGTGTGCCCTGGTTTGCTGAACAGCCTAGTACTCTGACCGCGCAGAAATCATAACAAAATCGGATAGAGCTTTTTGAGTTTGATTCTGGCGTCGGCAGTAGTGAACTGCCAGTCAACAGAAAGGCAAGCAGCGTTTCTGCGGA
>JAITVU010000223.1 GCA_031285645.1 Oscillospiraceae bacterium
GGCGCTCGGCACGGTCAATGTTGACGCGATAGAGGAGTATGCCGAGGTCAGCGAGCGTTTCGAGTTCCTGTCCGCCCAGGTCCGCGACGTCGAAGCGTCCAAGGCGCAGCTGCAAAAGCTGATCGCGGAGCTTACCCAGGAAATGCGCGATCTGTTCGCGGAGAATTTCACCAAGATCGCAGAGAATTTTTCAAAAGTGTTTGTCCAGCTCTTTGGGGGAGGCAAAGCCGAACTCACGCTGACCGAGGAGGAGGATGTGCTGGAGGCGGGCGTCGATATCTTCGTGCAGCCGCCCGGCAAGGTGATTAAAAACCTCAGCCTCCTCTCCGGCGGCGAACAGGCCTTTGTGGCCATCGCGATCTATTTTGCCATCCTCAAGGTCAAGCCCGCGCCTTTTTGCCTGCTGGACGAGATTGAAGCGGCGCTGGATGATGTCAACGTCACGCGCTTTGCCACGTACCTGCGGCAGATGTGCGGGGATACGCAGTTTATCGCGATCACGCACCGCCGCGGCACCATGGAGGAGGCCGATGTGCTCTACGGCGTCACCATGCAGGAAGAGGGCGTCTCCAAGCTCCTGGAGCTCAAAGTCAGCGAAGTGGAGAGCAAGCTGGGTCTGTAGCATAGCAAAGTGTTAAATGCAACTCATTTATATAAAGGATGATTGAATTCTATGGGCTTTTTTTCAAAAATCAGCGAGGGCCTCAAAAAGACGCGTGACAGCATCACGGGCCAGATGGAGCTGCTTATCAACTCCTTCACCAAAATAGATGAGGAGATGATCGACGAGCTTGAAGAGACGCTCATCATGTCCGATGTCGGCGCCGTGACGGCCTCGCGCATCTGTGAGGAGCTGAGAAAACGCATCAAGCGCACCGGCGAGACCGACCCGTCAAAGCTCAAGGGGCTCATTCGCGACATTGTCGCCGAAATGCTGACGGGGGACTCGGCGCTCAAATTGACGACAAAGCCGTCCGTCATCCTTGTCATCGGAGTAAACGGCGCGGGCAAAACGACCACAATCGGCAAAATGGCGGCCAAGTTCAAGGAAGATGGGAAATCTGTTATTCTGGGCGCGGCCGATACGTTCCGCGCCGCCGCCATTGACCAGCTCGCCGTCTGGGCCGAGCGCAGCGGCACGGAACTGATCCGTCAGGCTGAAGGCTCCGATCCCGCCGCCGTGATTTTTGACACGCTCAAGGCCGGCCAGGCTAGGGATAAGGACATCATCATCTGCGACACGGCCGGCCGCCTGCACAATAAGAAAAACCTGATGGACGAACTGGGCAAAATCAGCCGCGTGATCACGCGGGAACTGCCGGATGCCGATGTTGAGACGTTGCTGGTGCTGGATGCGACGACGGGCCAGAACGCCCTCAACCAGGCGCGCCAGTTTAAGGAGACGGCCGGGCTCACCGGCATCATCCTCACCAAGCTGGACGGCACGGCCAAGGGCGGTGTTGTGATCGGCATCAGGGAGGAGCTGCAAATACCCATCAAATATATCGGCGTGGGCGAGAAAATCGAGGATTTGCGCGAATTTGACCCTTATGAATTCGCCAGCGCCATCTTTGACGTTGAGACGGAGGGGGCGCAATGAAGCTGTTGGCCGCCACCGGGAATAAGCTCAAACTCGCGGAATTCCGCCGCATCCTGACGCCCTTGGGCGTTGAGGTGCTCTCACTGGCCGATGTCGGCCAAAAGCTTGACGTGGAGGAAACCGGCGCGACTTTTATGGAAAACGCGGAAATCAAGGCGCGCGCGCTGCGCGTGAAAACGGGGCTTCCCACTGTCGCCGACGATTCGGGGTTGTGCATCGACGCGCTTAATGGCAGGCCGGGCGTTTATTCGGCGCGCTATGGCGGCGCAGACACCCCGCACAGCCGCAAAATTGAGATGATCCTGGACGAAATGCGCGATATACCGGATGAAAAGCGCACGGCGCGCTTTGTGGCCGCCATCTGCTGCGTTTGGGATGATGATACGGTGATATCCTGCGAGGGCGCGGTGGAGGGCCGGATCGGCCACGGCCCCACAGGGGCAAACGGCTTTGGTTATGACCCTGTTTTCATGGTGGGGAACCGCAGCTTTGCCCAGTTTGCCGACAGGGAAAAAGACGCTGTCAGCCATCGCGGCCGCGCGCTCAGGACTTTTTATGAAAAGCTGGAAGCGCATATACGGTCAAAAAGAACATGAAGCTAATCATAAGTAAAAATTAATATATTGACAGGAGCGTTTATGATCACAAGCAAACAAAGAGCCGCCCTGCGCGCGCTCGCCAATAAAATGGACACAATCCTGCAGGTGGGGAAATCGGGTATTATCGAGACGACGGTTGTTCAGGTTGACGACGCCTTAACGGCGCGGGAACTCATCAAGCTGCGTGTGCTTGAGACATGTCCGCTTTCCGCCAAAGAAGCGGCGCAGGAACTGGCTGAAAAAACAAAGGCCGATATCGTTCAGGTTATTGGTATGCGTTTTGTGCTTTGGCGGCGTAACCTGAAGGAGCCGAAGATTGAGATATAGGCATCTTCATACAGCGCGGCATACATGGGTAATCACACAGCCATAACAGAAAAGAACCGGCGCCTGATGCGTTCCAAAATACTGTTCATGCTTTTTTCCGTATCTTTATTGGAAACGTTATAGGGGCCGTTAAGGGATCGCGGGGATACGGCCGAGGCCGAAAAAAGTTTAGCCGTGGCGGGCTGGATAAAGGTGTTGATATAGAAAATGAAAGTCGGTGTTTTAGGCGGGACCTTTAATCCCGTTCACAACTCCCATCTTTATATCGCGGGCGAGTATGCGCGCCTGCTTAACCTCGATACGGTTTTATTCATCCCGACATTCACGCCGCCCCACAAATCGGCGGGCGCGCTTGCCGGGGCGGACGACCGCCTCGCCATGTGCGCCCTGGCTGTGCGGGATCACCCTCTTTTCGAGATCTGCGACTACGAAGCGAAGCGGCCGGAGAAAAGCTACACATTCAAAACGCTTGAATACCTGAAAGAGACAAGGCCGGGGGACGAACTTTACTTCCTGATGGGCGCCGACATGTTTCTCACCGTGCAGAACTGGATGAGCCCCGAGCGCATCTATGCCTGCGCCACTCTTTGCGCCGCGGCCCGGGAAAGCGGAGAACTGAAAGCGCTGGAGGAACAGAAAATATTCCTTGAAAGCAAGGGCGCGCGCTGTACCGTGATCGCCGTGGAACCGAGGCCCTTGTCATCCACGGATATACGCGCGGCGGCCGCTGCCGGCGGCGACATCAGCAATATGGTGCCGGAGGCGGTCGCCGGCTATATCGCGTCGCACCGCCTCTACAGGGAGGGCGAAACGGATGTATGACCGTGATCAAATCATCCAAAACTTAAAGGAAATGCTGGGTGAAAAGCGCCTGCGTCACAGCCTTTGTGTCGAGACGCGCGCGGCCGAACTCGCGGGCCGCCACGGCTGCGATGCCGAAAAGGCCGCTATGGCTGGCTTGCTGCACGATATCTGCCATGATATGCCCAAAGACGAGCAGTTGAAATACTTGCAGTCCCATGGTATACTATTAGATATTTTTACACAGGGCCACCCCATGCT
>JAITVU010000233.1 GCA_031285645.1 Oscillospiraceae bacterium
ATATGGTCATCCTTTCGCGGTCCTGTTTTCCGTGCGGTCTCTATATTAAAACCAGCACACCTGAAACCGGCCGGTTTTCAAGCGGCGTGTTTGCCGGCGGCGATTCCGCGGAAATCCGCATTCGTGGCATCGGTCGCGAAGGCCCTCTGCCTCATAATCAATATACTATATTGTTTTCCCCGTTGTCAAGGCGGCAGCTTGAAAGAACGGCGCAAATGTTATATAATATCCACAGTAATCCGGCTTACAGACATGTTCTGTGCGCCGACGGGCCCGGCCCGAATGCGTAAAAGGCGTCCGGCTTTGTTATTCCTGTCTGACCGGCTATTATGGCGGCGGGAATTAATAACATTCCGGTTGTTTTTTACTTTTTCCATATTATGTCTATCAATGCTTTTGATGCTTTATAAAGGATACGGTGAATTTGCGGGACATATACTTTGACAACGCCGCCACAACCAAAACGGACCCTGCCGTCGCGCGGGCGGCTTATGACATGATGGTCTCAAACTATGGCAACCCGTCATCGCTGCACGGTAAAGGCCTCAGCGCCCACAGCGCCGTGCAGGGCGCTAGGGAAAGCGTGGCGCGCCTGATGGGGGCGGCAGCCGATAAGGTTGTCTTCACTTCCGGCGGGACACAGGCCAACAATCTGGCCGTCATCGGCGGCGCCATGGCCATGCGGCGGCGCGGGGACACTATTCTGATCAGTGCCTTCGAACACGCGTCCGTGGCGGCGCCCGCCGCCTATCTGGAAAAAAATGGCTTCACTGTCAGGCGCGTCGCCCCAATGCCGGACGGGACTATGGATGTCGGTCAACTGGCGGCGGCCGTGGACGAAAAAACCGTGCTCGTCTCGTGCATGCTGTGCAACAGCGAGACCGGCGCGCTGACGCCGATTGACGAGCTTGTACCCATGATCCGGCGCCTAAACGGGACATGCCTTATTCACAGCGACGCGGTTCAGGCCTTTGGCAAGCTGCCCATATCAGTCAAAAAACTCGGCGTGGATCTGCTCACGGTCAGCGCCCATAAAATCCACGCGCCAAAAGGCTGCGGCGCGCTATACATGCGCAAAGGCGCGCGCGTTTTGCCGCTTGAGTACGGCGGGTCGCAGGAAAAAGGGCTTTCGCCCGGTACGGAGAGCACGGCGCTGATCGCCGCGTTCGGCAAAGCGGCTGACCTGGCCGGTCAAAATATGGCGGATAATCATGGCAAAGTGGCGGCACTTTGTGAATATTTTGTAAATAAAGCGCGTTCAACCGCGGGCCTATGCATGAATTCACCGCCCGACGCCACACCTTATATAAGGAATATCTCCGTGCCCGGATACCGCTCCGAGACGATGCTGCACCATCTTGAGGCGGGCGGCGTCTATGTGTCGAGCGGGTCGGCATGCTCGAAGGGGGCGAAAAGCCCCGTGCTCACCGCCATGGGCCTTGCCCCCCAATTGGTGGACAGCGCGTTGCGCGTCAGCTTTTGCCGGGACAATACGGAAGAAGACGTTGACGTTTTTTTTGAGGTTCTTGGCGACGGAATGCAAAAACTGGTGCGCTCGAAATAAACAAGGGAAGCGCCAATAAATATAACGCAAAGCAGTCATAATACTAAACCGTTATTAAAACATCCGCTCTGTTTCGCGGATGTTTAATGCGGATTAGTATAAAGCGGTTAAAGCCAGATAGGCCGCCTTTCATTTGGGCTGTTGAGTGTCGGGGAGATCGAGTTGAAAGAGCTGATATTGCTGAAGAGCGGTGAAATCGCCCTGAAGGGCCTGAACCGCTCCACTTTTGAGGACAGGCTTATACACAATGCCAAAAAGAGCCTGGAGGGCACAGGCGCCTACGGATTTACCAAGGCCCAGTCCACATTTTTTGTCGAGCCCAAAAGCGACGACTGCGACTTGGACCGGGCTGTGGACAATCTGTCCAAGGTGTTCGGCATCGCGGCGCTGTGCCGGGCCGGCATCGCGCCAAAGGATTTTGAGGCGATCAAACCGGCGGCGGCAACCTATTTACACGATGCCCTGAGCGCCGCCAAAACGTTCAAGGTGACAGCCAAGCGCGCCGACAAGCGCTTTGTCCCGGCCTCGCCGGAGCTGTGCGCCGAGCTTGGCGGCTACCTGATCGAGCGTTTCCCCCATCTTAAAGTCGATGTGCGCACACCACAGGTGACGGTGACGGTTGAAGTGCGCGACACCGCCGCCTATATCCACTCGGACCAGATTCCCGGCGCGGGCGGCATCCCCGTCGGCTCCGGCGGCCAGGCCGCCCTGCTGCTTTCGGGCGGCATCGACAGCCCCGTCGCCGGGTATATGATGGCGAAAAGGGGCCTTAAAATTATTGCCGTACACTTCGCGAGCCCGCCTTACACAAGCGAGCGCTCAGAGCTTAAGGTTCATACCCTGCTCGAAAAACTTGTCCCTTATACAGGATCGGTCCGGCTTTTTACCGTACCTTTTACCGAAATACAGGAAGAGATTAAAAATAAATGCGATGAAGACTACTTCACGCTGATTATGCGCCGGTTCATGATGGTTATTGCCGGGGAAATCGCGCAGAACAACCGCTGCGGCGCCTTGATTACGGGCGAGAGCATCGGGCAGGTCGCGAGCCAGACCATGACGGCTCTGGCCTGCACGGACGCCGTTTCGCCGTTGCCCGTTTTACGCCCCGTCATCGGCATGGATAAAGAGGAAATCATTCAAATCGCCCGCCGGATCGACACCTTTGAGACGTCCATATTACCCTATGAAGACTGCTGCACAGTCTTTACGCCCCGGCACCCCAAAACAAACCCGCGCCTGGACGCGGTGGAAAAAGCGGCGGCCGTGCTGGACAGTGAGGCCCTTATCCGGCGCGCCGTTGACGGCGCGCGGTCCGTGACGATACGCAAATCATAACGCCGCCCATTACTTTATCCCTCAAGGAAGGTGTGCTGGTTTTTGGTAGCCGAAATACTGATCATACCAGACAATGCAGCGCCCGAAGCCGCCAAGGCCGGGGCGCAATATATGGCCCGCAGCCTGACCGCCGTCGGCGTCAAGGTGCGGGAGAGCGTCAGCCTGTGCACGGATATACGGAAAGTGCAGCAGGCTGTTTCGGCCGCGCTTGGCCGCAGCAACATCATCGTCGTCATCGGCGGCATGGACCGGGGCACTGAGTATATGAGCAAAACCGTCATCGCAAAGGGGCTCTCGCTCCCGCTGGAGCGGAACGCCGAAGGCCTCGCCGCGATCAGGGAATACTGTTTGCGAACAGGCGAATCCTTTCATGATGGGGACGAGGCCCTGGCGGACCTGCCGCAGGGCGGCCGGGCGCTCAATCCCGCGTTTGGCAAAACACCGGGCTGCATCATTTCGTCATCCACGCAGCACATCATACTCCTGCCCCAGTCGCAGCAGGAACTGGCCAATATGTTCGGGCGCTTTATCGCGCCCTTTCTCAGCGGCAACGAGGCGTCGGAGGCCACAACGCATGTTATCCGCGCCTACGGCGTGAGCGAAGCTTATGTGCGGGATAAGCTCGACGAGATCATGACCCGGCCCAATCCCGCGGTCACGCTGCAAAAGGACGGCGTTGAGGTGCTGATCCGTGTTTCGGCCCACGCCGCGAGCGGCGCGGACGCGGCTGCCGTCGCGGCGCCCGCGCTCAAGGAGATCGCAAGGCGGCTCGGCGACGCGGCCTACGGGTTCGACGTGGATTCCATCCAGGCCGCTGCCGTCGCCAAAATGGTGAAGAAGGATTTGGGGCTCGCCATCGCCGAAGCCGGGACAAACGGCATGCTGACGCGCGTGATCAGCGAAACGCCGGGCGGGCAGGACATCCTGCGCTACTCGGCCGTCGCGGACGACGACGAGGCGAAAATATCGAAGTTCGAGGCGGACGCGGGGCTGCTGAAAAAGCGCGGCGGCGTCTCCGAATATGCGGCCGTGCTGCTCGCCGCGGGCGCGCGGAGCAAATCCGGCGCGAGCGTCGGCGTCGGCGTCGCGGCGAACACGGCCGATTTCGAGGACCGGAAGAGCACGCCGGGCCTTGTGTACATAGCGGTCTGCGACCGTGAGCATGTCTATGTGAAAAAGCTTGTGATCGGCGAGGGCGACGCCGTGGACGACGTCATCATCGACGCGGCTATATCGCGCGCGCTGAACATGCTGCGCCTGTTTGTCGACTATATGCCGGGCGTCTACAAGGGCTGCGTCAGCCTCAGCGAGGCCCTGCGCGGCAAAACGGCCGTCACGGAGCGGGACAGCTATGAAGAGGATATGGCCGATGAAGCGGGAGAGGGCAAAAAGAAACGCTTTATCGACAACTTTATTATCAGGAAGGCGGATGAACCGGGAAGCAAAGTGAGAAAATTTATACTTTTACTGGCGATCCTCGTCTTTGTGGGATGCGCCGGTTATCTGGGCCTTTACTATTATCAGTCGCACGCGGCCCTCATGCAGGCGCGCACGCTTCAGGGCCTTTACGATTACGGCGACCTCGCCGATGTTGAGGTGAGCCCGAACTTCCCCGCGCAGTACTCAAAAGATTTCGGCGCGCTGTGGACGCTCAACCCCGAT
>JAITVU010000272.1 GCA_031285645.1 Oscillospiraceae bacterium
AAATGGGGCGGCATTGAAGTGTCGCGGCTCGGTTTCGGCTGTATGCGCCTGCCGCTGAACGCGGACGGCGCCATTGACCGCGAAACCGCGGCTGAAATGATTGACACCGCTTACAAGCGCGGCGTTAATTATTTTGACACCGCCTTTGGTTACCACAACGGCGAGTCGGAGATTTTCACGGGTGAGGCGCTGCGCCGGTATCCGAGAGACAGCTACTATATCGCCACAAAACTGCCGATGCCGAGAATCACCTCCGAGGCGGCCGTCGACGACACCTTCAACGAGCAGCTCAGGAAAACGGGCATGGACTACTTTGATTTCTACCTGCTGCACGGCTTGAACGGCTCACGCCTTGAGGCGATAAAAAACTTCAAGATTTATGAGAAGATGCAGGAGAAAAAAAAGCAGGGCCTGATCAAGAGGCTTGGATTCTCCTTCCACGGCGACTTTGAGGCGCTTTGCACGCTGGTGGATACATACGAGTGGGATTTTGTGCAGATACAGATCAACTATGTCGATTACGTTATGACGGACGCGAAGGCGCTGTATGACAAGCTCTGCGAGAAGGACATCCCCATCATCGTTATGGAACCCGTGCGCGGCGGCTTTCTGGCTAATCCGCCGGAGGCCGTTAAGAAGGAGATGGACGCCTTTGAGGGCGGTGTCGTCACGCCCGCCGGCTGGGCGATGCGCTGGTGCATTTCAATGGACAACATGCCCGTCATCCTCTCCGGCATGAGCACCATGGAACAGGTCGCCGAGAACCTCGACACCTTTGACAATGTGGACGGCCTCACGGACGCGCAGGCGGCTTTCCTTGACCGCTGCCGCGATACCATTATCGGCGCTAAATCCATTCCGTGCACAGGGTGCCGCTACTGCATGGACTGCCCTTACGGCGTGGATATCCCGGCCGTATTCTCGACTTACAACGAGTACATGCTCTTTAAAAACGCGTTCCGCGCCATCAATAATTACGCCATGATAACCGGCAGGGACGCGGGCGCTGACAAGTGCGTGGCCTGCGGCGCGTGCGTGCCGCTCTGCCCGCAGGATATCCCCATCCCGGATCAAATGCCGGAAATCCACACATTGCTCTCAAACCTTAAACTGTAACGCCGCTCAAAAAGGGTCCATGCGATAAGAAAACATATAACGGTGAGGGTAGAATCCTCACCGTTATATGCTTTTGAGTTCATTTGCCTTATTCTAAGAAACCTGACGAAAGCACTTTTTGCTTTCACGAATATGCCGCTTCCATTTTGAGCAGTCGTTTAAGTGCAGGATGACATGGCGTGTTGGAGGCATGAGCAATAGACCCGCCACATCCTTTTTACTCCAAAAATCGAGCAAATACAACGAATCTTCCTGCTCGGTAACGCCACCAGCCTGTTTGATAGCTTCAAGCCCTTGCGCAGAGACTTTGCGTTTCATATCGTCTACGGACAGTGCTTTAACAATATCGCGTGTTCTTTCTCCAACAGCATTTCGATACGCAATCAGCTTGTCGATGTTTAAGCGTCGGCTCAAATCCATAATTTCATCATCTGATAAAGCATTGCCTGTATCAGAAATGGGAGAGTTAAGCTGCTTTTTCAAATCATCATTAAACAACTGTACACGACCGGCAACAAGAATATTCATGGTCAAATCTTCTATTCTTGCAACATGCCATAAAACCCAAGCGATTGTTTCATCTTTTGAGGTGGGCATGATTCCGTATTCGCGTGGCGCAAGGTCATTCAGCAATAGATCAACTTCATTTTGTTTTGTATTTGATATTGTGGACAGGTGCAATTTTGCGTGCAAATCAAGGAACAACTGTTTCGCCATTTCTACCTTGTCCGGCTTGCGGATAACGGCATTTAATTCTTTATGACGCTCACTTAGCCCATTGCCAAAGTATTTCATCTTTTTAATTCCTCATAAACTGTTTTGCATTACATGTAGTCACCTATACAGGCGGCCGAAACGTCGTTGATAATGGATTCCCGCGCATAGTGCGGATGCGGGCCGCGCCCGCTGATTTAAAACAGTGTAACTGTTATAAACCGGCTCCACTATATCTCCCTTATGGCAAACACGGATACAGGATTCAGTTCTGTATCCGTGTTTATTTTTTATATCACCGCCGCTTAATTGTGAGCGGCGTTTTAAATATTTCTCAAATCACAGCCCGTTCGGATTCTTCTGGAGGAAGTTCCACAGATCGCGGCACATCTCATCAATGCCGCGCGTCGCCCCCCAGCGCAGCAGTTCCTTTGCCTTGGTGGCATCGGCGTAGGAGGTCGCGATGTCGCCCGGACGCCGCGGCGCGACTTTATAGGGCACCTTAACCCCGCTCGCCGCCTCAAAGGCCTTGATCACCTCATACACGCTGTAGCCCTTGCCCGTGCCGAGGTTGATGGCCTCAACACCCGTTTTGCCCATCACATAGTCAATGGCTTTGACATGGCCGTCCGCCAAGTCGCAGACATGCAGGTAATCCCGCACGCCCGTGCCGTCGGGCGTGTCATAATCGTCGCCCGTCACATTCAGGATCTCCATCTTTCCGGTTACAACCCGCGCGATAATGGGCAGTAAATTGTTGGGGATGCCGTTCGGGTCCTCGCCCAGAACCCCGCTTGTGTGTGCGCCGATGGGGTTAAAATACCGCAGCAGGGCAATACTCCAGCCGTTGTCGGCCGTGTAGAGGTCGCGCAGGATGGTTTCGATCATAAGCTTCGTCGCGCCATACGGATTTGTCGCCGCCATGGTGGGATAAGTTTCTTTAAACGGCACATCCGGGTTCGCGCCGTACACAGTGGCGGACGACGAAAAGACCATGCGCCTGCAGTTCGCGGCCGCCATCGCCTCAAGCAGGGACAGGGTGCCCGTTATATTATTCTTATAATAGGCCAGCGGTTTCTGAACCGATTCTCCCACGGCCTTAAGCCCCGCGAAGTGGATGACGGCGTCGATTTGATTGTCTTTAAAGACACGCCCCAGCGCGCCGGTATCCAGAATATCCAGTTCATAAAAAGGAAAATCGCGCCCCGTGAGCTGCCTGACACGGTTTAACGCCTCGGGTTTTGAATTGACACAATTATCCACAACAACAATGTCCTTACCGGACTCCAAAAGCTCGACGCAGGTGTGCGTGCCGATATACCCGGCTCCGCCGGTTACCAGAATAGCCATAGAATACATCCTTTCAGGTTACTTCTTACTGAGCTTAGTATATAGGCATATCAAGCTAAAATCAACTTGTTTGAGACATTTAATGCTTAACGCCGCAAATCAAACCGCCGCAAATCCCCCGGCGGTAAACCGCCGGGGACAATAAGCATGCTTGCATGCTTATTGAAGCCGCGCTTTTTAAAGCGCGGCGGATTTGCGGCCCAGGGTTATTTCCATTGTCAAGGCGCGTGATCCCTGTTATAATAAAGGGCATATTTTATGATGGAAGGCGGCAGCCGTATCACGGCAATCACATGGTCACTTATGAAACGGTCCTTAAAAACAAAGATGTAAAAACCTATATTGAAAAAGCGGATGAAACGCTCATCGCGCTGGGTTACACGGAGCATTCCTATGCGCATGTGGGCAAGGCGTCCAAAATGGCGGGCGATATGCTGATCGCGCTCGGTTACCCCGAGCGCACCGCGGAACTGGCGCGCATCGCCGGTCACATGCATGATATCGGCAATGTGGTCAATCGCATCGACCACGCGCAAAGCGGCGCTGTCATGGCATTCCGCCTCCTTGATAAAATGGGGATGGACGCGGATGAGCTGGCGACGGTCGTCACCGCCATCGGACACCATGACGAAAGCACGGCCTTCCCTGTCAACGAAGTGGCCGCTGCCCTGATCCTGGCGGATAAGAGCGACGTCAGGCGCTCTCGGGTGCGCAATACGGACCGCGCCAACTTCGATATCCACGACCGCGTCAACTACGCGGTGGAAAAATCCGAGCTCACGCTCTCAAGGCAGGAGCGGACCATCACGCTGGATCTCGACATCGACAGCTCCATCTCCGCCGTAATGGATTACTTCGAGATCTTCCTCGGGCGCATGATCCTGTGCCGTAGGGCGGCCAACCATCTGGGGCTCAAATTCAGGCTTGTGATCAATGGCGTGGCGTTGCTGTAAACGGGCGCTCACGGGCATTATCTCATACTTTTAATATAGAATGCACTCGCTCTGTCTCGCAGGCTTTTTTAAGTGGTTTCACTAAAGTAAATGTGGTTTAAAATAGTCCATTGTTTTAAACCGCATTTACCCAATGGGAATTCGCTTCGCTATGCTTCTTTTTTAGTGAGTCTTAAAGCGAATTCACTATATACAGGCCGCTTCGCGGCGCGCGGAATTGCCGCGTATTTAAAAATTGCGTGGCGTTTTAAACCTATACAGCTATACCTTATACTCAGCGAACTTGAAAAATAACATTTTTCAAGTATTCACGCGTATGCGCGAATGAAGCCGCGTACGCGGCTTTCGCACCGTTCATAGGGACCGAGCGCGATGAAATCGCGCAGGCAGGCTTCGCCTGCCACTTGAAAACCTATCAGTTTTCAAGTTCGGTCACTATATAGCCATACAGGTCTGGAAAACAATTGGGGGGCGGATATTCCGCCCCCCAATATCTGTGTTCAAGCCTCCGCAGAGACCTTTTATTCCTTTTTGGATTCAATAAATTTAACAATATCGCCGACAGTTTTCATCGTCTCAATTTCTTCATCGGGAATCTCGAGGTCAAATTCCTCCTCGAGGCTCATGACCATATCGACAACATCAAGGGAATCAGCACCGAGATCATCTGTGATCACGCTTTCCATTGTCACGGCATCCTCATCGACATCAAGCTGGTCGACCAGAATTGTCCTAACCTTTTCAAAAATCATGTACAAGCACCTCCTTCGTAAGTCATGAATACCAAGCCGGCTTTGCCATATGGCCTATTCTCCCTGGCGGCTGTACCGGCACAGTTAACAACAGTATTGACGCGATATCTGAATCTATTAAGGAAAGCAAAAAAGATTATCTCCCCGTAAAAGAACACGGAGATCTCGCGCGGCGGGCCGATATGCCCTTACGTTTCCGAGAAAGCGCCCACCTTACGAAACTTAATATACCTTGTTTGAAGTAAATTATCAATAGGTTTTTGAATAAAATTTGGTATTGCCTGCCGGACATAGCCTGAAATGGCTTCGGCAGCCAGCGCGGGGTTTCTGTGCGCGCCGCCGACCGGTTCGGGGATGATGGCGTCGCATATGCCGAATTCCTTAAGATCCTCCGCCGTGATGCGGATGAGATTGGCGGCCTCCTTCTCGCGCGAAGCGTCTTTCCACAGTATACTCGCAAACCCACGGGGAGATATGACGGAATATGTCGCGTTCTGAAGCATGGCGAGTTCGTCGCACACGGCCAGCCCCAACGCGCCGCCGCTGCCTCCCTCACCCAAAACAATGGTGAGGATCGGCGTTTTAAGGCGCATCATTTCCATCAGGTTTTTGGCGATGGCCTCATGCTGGCCGCGCTCCTCCGCGCCGATGCCGCAGTACGCGCCGGGCGTATCCACAAGGCAGATGACGGGCCGCCCGAATTTTTCCGCCTGTTTCATCAGGCGCAGCGCTTTGCGGTACCCTTCGGGATGGGGCATGGCAAAATTGGTCTTTTTATTTTCTTCGAGATTGCGCCCCTTCACATGGGCGATGATGGTGACGGGGACGCGCGCAATGCGCCCGATGCCGCCGATAATGGCTTCGTCGTCGCCGTAGCAGCGGTCGCCGTGCATCTCGATAAAGTGTTCGAAGATCATGGGAATGTAGTCCCGGGCCGTGGGGCGGTTCTTATTCCGGATGAGCTCAATGCGTTCCCAGGCCGTCAGCGGGTTGCTCATGGCCGGTCCCCCCTTTCATGGAAGCGCAGCAAGCGCCCGAGCGTCTTGCGCATGGCCGAGCGCTCCACGATCATATCCACAAAGCCGTGCGAGAGGAAGAATTCGGCGGACTGGAAATCATCCGGCAGACGCTGCCGGATCGTGTTTTCAATCACGCGCCGGCCCGCGAAGCCGATGAGCACTTTTGGCTCGGCGATGATGATGTCCCCGAGCGCGGCGAAGCTGGCGGCGACGCCGCCCGTGGTGGGGTCCGTCAGGACTGTGATATAGAGCCCGCCGCTGTCGTCGTGCCGGGATACGGCGCCCGATGTTTTGGCCATCTGCATGAGGGATATAATGCCTTCCTGCATGCGCGCGCCGCCGGACGCCGTGAACATCACCACGGGAAGCTTCTTTTCTGTCGCCTTCTCAAACGCCCGCGTAATTTTTTCCCCCACAACGGACCCCATGGACGCCATCATAAAATGGGAATCCATGACGCCGATCACACAGCGGGAGCCCTCAATGGCGCACTCGCCCGTTATAATGGCCTCCTCCAAACCAGTCGCCGCCCTGAGCTGCGCGAGTTTTTCGGGGTAGCCGGGAAAATCAATGGGATTCACGCTCTTAAGCGCCGCGTCATATTCAGAGAAAGAAGTCGGGTCGGCCGTGATTTCAAGGCGCTCACGCGCCGTCAGGCGCGAATGGTAATTACAGCTCGGGCACACCTTCCCCGAGAGCGTGAAGTTCTCCATAAACTCCATCTTCTGGCAGCGCGGGCATTTAAACATCAGGTCGGCGGGAACGGACACATGCCCGTCCCCGGCGCTTTGGGCGGTTGCGGCGCCGGTCGCGCGCGATTTTACAATGGAAAAGAGATCCTCAAGCAAATGGCTCACCTCGACTTATTTCTATGGCGGCGGAGCGTCAATAACAACGTTCCGGTTATTTTACTTTTGCAAAAAGCCCTATATGGGTCTATGCTCTTAGCGCTTGATTGATTATGAACCGAATGCCGGCGCAGCGGGGAGGTTCATTTATGTTAATAATATGCGCTATCCGTCACTTTCAACATCAATCAGATTGATTTGCTTCTCAAAACCGCCGCGCGCATCACGTTTTTTCATGCGCAGCCCGTTCAGATCAGCTTCTGATAACCCTTTAAAATCCATTATAGACACAATCACTTCCAAAATATCCGCCAGTTCCTCAACCGCGCACTCTTCTACAGCAAAAGTAAAAATAACCGGAATGTTATTTTTCACTTTCTGCCTCATGCGGCGGGGCCTTTAATATCTTTTATTCCGCTTATTTATTCCCGCCGCTATAAGTATTCATCAACTTCTTCTCTCAGCTTCCTGTTTAACGCGAGAAAATAATCATGATCGCCAAATGTCTCAATATCTGGTGTCCGGCCCTGCCCCGTAATGATTTCGGGTATTTTGTCACGAACCAGTTTATTGTAAACCGTTTTCAATTAATTCACCCTGTTTCCATACCCGCTGTTGCTTTTTCTATCCCTTTTGCCGCTCCAGCTTGCGCCCAAGCCACGCAATATCGTAGTCTCCGCGGATAAAATCGGGGTCACTGAGGATATCCAGCTGGAAGTCGACGTTGGTGTCGACGCCCTCAACGATGAACTCGGCCAAAGCCCACTTCATTTTGGCGATGGCGGCCTCCCTGGTGGGGGCGTAAGCGATGAGCTTCGCCATCATATTATCATAGTAGGGCGGGATTGTATAGCCCGCGTAAATCGCGCTGTCGAGGCGGATGCCGGGGCCGCCGGGCGTAAAGAGCGCCCGGATGGTGCCTGGGGAAGGACGGAAGCCCAAAGCGGGGTTCTCCGCGTTGATGCGGCACTCAATGGCGTGTCCCCGTAAACTGATATCCTGCTGTGTAAAAGGCAGCTTTTCGCCCATAGCCACCTGAATCTGGGTCTTGACAAGGTCCACATCCGTCACCATCTCCGTAACGGGATGCTCCACCTGGATGCGGGTGTTCATCTCC
>JAITVU010000281.1 GCA_031285645.1 Oscillospiraceae bacterium
GCTCTTCCGATCTTCTCATAGCCCAGCTGGATGAGGTCGCCGACTTCACCCGTCCAGTAATTCGCGTCAACTTTCGCGACTAACCCGGAACCCGTGTTGTTGGCAGCGTAGGCATAGAATTCCCTGACGGCGGACCAGGAAGCGGAGCGCCCGCTCGCAGTCTGTGACGTATTGGGTGTGCCGCCGTACCATTTCCATTGCCGCGTACCCGAATAATCCATGGGAATGCCGCCGGCCAGCATGCATTGAGACGTGTAGTTCGCGCAGTTGCCGCCATTGCGGTCATAGGTGGGCCAGGAGTCGGTGTTGCGTTTTTCCACCCATTGCATGGCATACTGCAGCGCAGACGCGCGGTCGTAATCGTGGTCCCATGTCAAATCGGCCGGCGCTTCCGGCGTATAAGTCTCCGCCTGCTTTTCACGCTGCGCCCTGTTTGTTTTATGAGCCTTTAAAACGGCGTCGTGCTGCTCGGAAAGGGCGGTCGCCGTATCTGTGCTCCCCGAGCTTGAAGCGCGGCCGCCCATCAAGCTGCCAAGCGCCATCATATTGGTTGAATCCATCTGAGAGTGGGAAGAGAGCAGCCATTTTCCGTTTTCGTTCGTGACGGTAAATCGGTGAAAGATATTATAGGATTCGGACTCCGTACCGGGGAAAGCCTTAAAGCGCAGCATGTTGTTTTCCCTGATGGCAATGGAGACGCTGCCGTTCTCATTTTCTGCAATGCCCGTTACCGTCAGCTCGTAGGTATAGGCGGAGAGCGCCAGATTGGATCGCTGTGCTTTGCGTACATCAATAATGGTTTTCCATGCGCCTTCGCGTATGCGGGCCTGCTTGCGCGCCTTATTCGCAAACAGGTCGGCGGGGCTCTGAAGCTTTAAGCCGACCAGCGATTCATAGTAGAGGTCCATATAGGCGAGCAAGAGCTTTTCCTGTTGTTTTTTCAGCCTGCCGGAAACGCTTTTGTTATATGTAAGGGCGCCTGAGCCGCGGCTCTGTGGGGCGGCGTTCAGCAGTCCAACCGCGATTTCCCCTTCGCCCGCGCTCGGGACAGTTATTCCGGCCGGCTCTATCAGGTTTTCGGCGGGATGAATGAGGGGCGTGGAGGTATGATTGCCGCCGGAAAGCAAGGCGGCGGCCAATAATAGAGCAACAGCTTTCAGCAAATTTTTTCACTGTCCTTTATGGTGTTTTTAGTGAAACGAAGGGGTGTAAATTCCCGCCCCAAGGGGCGGTTCCTTATCCAAGGCCAGCTATGCGGCTTTGCGTCGGGGAGTTTCATTTTATCAACTTATAGCGGCGGGAATAAATAAGCGGAACAGGAAGGCATTAAAATTCCCGCCGCATTCGGCAGAAAGTAAATAATAACGTTCCGGTTATTTTTTACTTTTGCTATAGTAGAACGCCGAGGTGCGAACGGGGGGATGATCAAACGGTGTATTATATATTTATCGCTAACGGGGCTGAAAACTTTATGTATTGCGCGGAAATTCCAATAATTTACGGTCAGACATTTGCTATTGACGGAATCTGACTGTATAATTAGTATTAAGCAAGCCTACTTACAGGCCGGTATGAAAATATACGGCCCTTTTAGAAAAAGTTGGCCGGAAAGATTTTTCATCACCAATTCGATATTTTTCTATATGAATATAGATTCTTATTTTAACGATTATGTTCTGGCGGCAGCGCCAGGCACCGGCAGGAGACTCAGTATGAAGCGAATCAACTTCCCGGCGGCAAAGACATCTTTTCCGGCTGTGCCGTCATTTGGCGCTAAATGGACAATAAATAGTTGCCGCTGCGTGGCTGTTTTCCTGTCCGCCTTATTGTTGTTTTGTGGCTGCGCGAGACGCGGGGCGGATACGGGGTTATCATCGATACAGGCAGGGGGTCGGGCGGCTTCCGGCGTATCGGAGCTGCCCTCAAGGCCTGAAACCGACAGGGATGGCGAACAGCCGGCAGCGTCACAAAGCGGCGGCAACGCGGAAAATACGCAGAGCTACATTGAACAGGTGGCGCAGGAAGTGGCTGCGGGGATTGCTGAGCCCGGCATGAGCGAATACGAGCGGGCCAAAGCGGCTTTTGACTACATGATCGCCTCCACCAACCTTGTTAAACCCATAGGATTGGATCTTTGGCGCATTCGCTCGGCCGACGGCGCGCCGCAGCCTTCATATGTGGAAAACCGCGCTTTGAGCGTTCTGCTGTACGGGGTCGGCATGTGCGAGGATTACGCGGCCGGTTTCACCATGCTGCTGCGCGGCATGGGGTTGGAGGCGGAGTATGTGCCGGGCCTCACGTATTCCACGGAGGGCGCGCTGGTTGACCATGCCTGGGTCGTCGCCAAAATCGACGGGACATGGTATCACCTGGATTGCCAGCTGGAGGACAACATTTCCCGGCACGGCGCCATTCGTTACCGCTACTTTATGAAGAGCGACCAAACGCTGGCGGGGTCCCACCGATGGGGCCAAAATCTGATTGATTCGCGCCTGCTGACGCCGGAGCAAAACGAGGAAATCGCCCGTCATTACCTGATGCCGGAATGCCCGCGCGACTATGAGACGCCGCCAAGGCAGGTATTTGATTCCGTGCCGGTTCCGGATCTGGAAAAAATACAGTATGATATCGACAGAGAATTTCTTGAATATGAAAAAATAAACGGCCCTTTGGCGTCCTTGACGCTCAATATCATTCCGCCCGTTTTCGGGCTGGACGGTTATGGGCCCGCCGATTAGAAAAAATGATGCCCTTATTGATTGGAGATGATGCATATGCCGCGGCGCATTAAAATGTTGTGTGTTTTGTCGATGGCGCTGCTCACGTTCTGCGCCTGCGGGCAAACGGCTTCTTCCGCTGTTTTTACGCAGGATGATTTCTACCTCGACATCGGCGGCGCCGAATACCGATGTGACGACGATATTCAAACCGTCATTGAAAATCTCGGCCCGGATTACGCGTATTCGGAGGCCATATCATGCGCTTATGACGGCCTCGATAAAACCTACGATTATGACATGGCGGCTTTTTACACCAATCCGCTTGAGGCGGGCGACATGGTCAGCGAAATATATACGGAAGACCCGGCAGTCTCAACGTCGCGCGGGATCACTGTCGGCGATGGCAGAGATCATGTCCTGGCGGCTTACGGCGACGGCGACGATACGGGCAACATGATCATATACAGGGTGCCGGGCGAAGCAGGCCGGGGCGCCCTCTGCTTTGAAATGGAAAACGATGCTGTCATCGCGATTTTTATCACGACGGAGCCGGTTTAAAGCAAGAGAATCAGAAACATCTGGGGGACGTATGTTTGTTCTGGAACAGATAGAAGCATTTGCGGGCACGGACAGGATTGCCCTGATCAACAGGGAGGAGCGCCTTACTTTTTCGGCGCTCCACGCCCGCTCGGAGGCTTTTGCCGCATGGCTGCTCGGGCAGGGCGGTTCCGTACGCGCGCCTGTTGTTATTTACGGCCACAAGGAAACAGATTTTTTACCCTGTGTGTTTGGCGCACTCAAAGCGGGCCGGGCTTACGTGCCTGTGGATGTTTCGATGCCCGTGGAGCGTGTGAATGACATTGTGGCGGATGTACAGCCCGATGTGATCGTGGATTTTACCGGCAGGCTTGCCGGCTGTGCGCAGGCGCTGGATACGCGGTCGCTGAGGGCCATACTGCTTGCGCCGCCGGCGCACGCCCCCAAAGCACATGGGTGTCGGGGGATGATACCGCCTACATCCTCTTTACTTCCGGCAGCACGGGAAAGCCAAAAGGCGTTCCCATCACAGCCGCCAACCTGACGCATTTTTATAAAGGTGTTCTGCCGTTTTTTTCGGAAGAGGGCGGCGTGATACTTAATCAGGTTTCCTATTCTTTCGATGTGTCCTGTTGTGCTGTTTACGCGGGACTCAGCCGCGGCATGACGCTTTTCACCGTCGACAGCGGTATGATGGAGGATGTGGGCGCATTGCTTGGGTATTTGCGCGAATCCGCCTTAACTATGTGGGTCTCGACGCCCTCGTTTGCGGAAATCTGTATCCAGTCCACGCTGTTTTCGGCCGATTTGATGCCAAATCTCAAGCAGTTTCTTTTTTGCGGCGAGGTGTTGTCGCATAAGCTGTGTGATCAGTTGTCGGCGCGTTTTCCCCATGCCCGGGTTTTAAACACCTATGGTCCAACCGAAGCGACGGTTCTTGTGACGGCGGTGGCGCTTACGGAGGCAATGCGAAAAGATACCCGTCCCATCCCGATCGGCTATCCGCTGGACGGCATGAGGTTGGATATTGCGGACGCCGGGGGCGGCGCTGTGAAGCAAGACGGTGTATGCGGCGAACTGCTGATTATCGGCGACAGCGTCGGTCCCGGCTATAAGGGCCGCCCCGACTTAAGTGAAGCGCGCTTTTTTATTGATACGGAAACGGGAAGGCGCGGATACCGCACCGGCGATGTCGGCTACAGAATAAAGGATTTGTATTATTATCAGGGCCGCGTTGACAGCCAGCTCAAGCTTAACGGTTACCGCATTGAGCTTGAAGACATCGAAAATAATCTGATGAAACTTGACAATATATCCAGGGCGGCGGTCGTGCCGGTTTGGGCGGATGAGCGGGTGCAGTATCTGGCGGCTTTTCTCACGCTTGAGCGGCAGGACGGCTTAAAGGCCCTCGCGCGCACCATGCGGTTTAAAGAGCTTGCGGCTGCCGTTCTGCCCGCTTATATGATTCCCCGCAAGATGATTGTTGTGGATTCTTTTCCCCTGAATACAAACGGGAAAATTGACAAGAAATCGCTGGCGGCCCGTTTGCGGGGGGATGTGACGCCATGACGCCTTTTTCCGGACTGCTTTTTTTCTATATCATGGGCCTGTTGCTTTTGCCCGCCTGTATCCTTGGCCTGATGGGAAAATCCCTCAGGCATTACGGCTTTATATTCACCGTCCTGATGCTGATTTGGGTGTTCGGTGAAAATGGACAGCTGCTGAGTCTGGCTGTATTCGCCATATGGCAAATCGCGCTCTGCCTTGTTTTTTTTCACAGCCACAGCAAATCGCGATTGATCTTCATATTGGTGATCATCCTGTCATTGCTGCCGATCGCCGCTGTAAAGATCGGCGAACTCTTCCCTGCGTTAGGAACACGCCAGCTCCTCGGCGTCAGCTACATGACTTTTCGCGGCGTACAAGTGTTGCTCGATATACGTGACGACCGCTTAAAAGAGCTTCGTTTGCTTGATTTATGTTACTTTTTGCTCTTTTTCCCTTCTGTCAGTTCCGGGCCGATCGACCGCTATCAGCGCTTTGTCGGTGATTTGAGGCGCACGCTGAGCCGCGCGGAGTATATAGACATGCTTCGCCGCGGCGTTTGGAAGCTGATGTTCGGGGCTTTTTCCGCGATTGTCGTTAGCGGCCTTATCAACCAGTACTGGCTCGCCGCGCTGCCGCCCGACGGTTTTCTTGCGACGCTTTTATATATGTACGGCTACACGCTGTATCTTTTTTTCAATTTCGCGGGTTACAGCAGCATGGCGATCGGCACAGCCCATATCCTCGGCGTTTCCCTACCGGAAAACTTCAATATGCCTTTTCTCAGCGTGGATATGAAGGATTTCTGGTCGCGCTGGCACATCTCCCTGTCTACATGGCTGCGCGATTACGTGTATACACGTTTTGTGCGCGGCGCGCTGAGAGCCAGGCGGTTTAAAAATCCCCGCACGGCGTCGTACCTGGGCTACGCGCTCAATATGATAACAATGGGGGTCTGGCATGGGCTGACGCCGTCCTATCTCCTGTACGGCGCTTACCACGCGCTGCTGATGAGCCTCAACGAGGCGTTGGATCTGCACTGGAAGGCTTTTCGGAAGCTGAAGCAAAAAGGGTTTTCCCAGTTCGTGGCCGTATTTATCACGTTCCATCTGTTCAGTTTTGGTTTACTTATTTTCTCAGGGAGACTTTTCTCATAAAAATTTCGCTGACACGCCGTGGCGTGAAAGCTGTGAGGACGCACGCTTGTATCCGGTATTTCAGGTTTTGGTTGTTTTCGAGATGAATACTGAGCATATATAATTGCATTAACACGTGCCAAGGAGGCTTTTCATGCTGGACGAGGTTATCAAAATACTCAATGAAATTGTCGGCGCCGATGAAGGGGAGATTGAGGCTGATCTCAATCTGTTTGAAGCGGGGCTGCTGGATTCTTTCGCCGTGATTCAGATGTTTGTGGCGCTTGAAGAAAAATTCGGCGTCACACTGGCTGTGGAGACACTGCCCCGCGAGGAAATTGTGACGCCGGCCCTCATTGCCCGCCGGGTGGAGCAGGCTTTATGAAAAGACTGCTTATAAGCGCGGCGGCGCTGGCGGCCTGTGTGGCGCTGTTGTTTACATGCGCCGATTTTCTGATTGAACGGCGCATGCCTGTGTACAGGGATGCGGTCGGCAATGACAACTATACCGAAAAAATAACAGGGCTGTATCTTGTGGCG
>JAITVU010000295.1 GCA_031285645.1 Oscillospiraceae bacterium
CGCCACAACCTCCCTTTGTTTTTTATTTTGCTGAACCGGGCGGCCATTACAGCCGTTGAAATACGGAAGAAAAACAAGACCCATATTGTAATTGCTTTAATGCCATGTACCCGTATATATACATATATAATGGATATTTGGATATGAGGAGATGTTGAAAAAGTGAAAAAAGTAGCGGTCATCATGGGCAGTGACAGCGATTATCCCGTTTTGGAGCCCTGTATCAAAAGGCTTGGCGCCTTTGGCATTCCGTGCGAAGCGCACATCATGAGCGCCCACCGGACGCCGGAAAGGGCGGCTTCCTACGCGGCCGCGGCCAGAGAAAGCGGGTTTGGCGTCATCATCGCGGCGGCGGGCAAGGCCGCCCACCTCGCGGGCGTTTTGGCGGCGCACACCACTTTACCCGTTATCGGGATCCCCATAAAATCCACCGCCCTGGATGGGCTGGACGCCCTTCTCGCCACCGTCCAGATGCCGCCGGGCATTCCGGTAGCGACAGTGGCGATCGATGGCGGCGACAACGCCGCGATTCTCGCCGCACAGATCCTGGCCCTCGATGACGCCACGCTTGCCGGTAAGCTCGCGGATATGAAAGCCGACATGGTCCGCAAAGTAGAGGAAAAGGATGCGGCCCTGCAGAAAAAGATGGAATAGCGTTTCTATTTAATACGGCGCCTGTCCACCCGGCGGCCGCATCCTGAAAATAAAATCCGTTTCACGGAATGCCTGTAAATTTAAGGGAGGCCATAATGGCAGCGGCAGTTTATTCGGAACAGCGAAAGCATCATGATTCACAGCTTATAAGCGCTTCTGAAAAAGGAGATGCTGAAACCGTCAAATCATTACTGGAGAAAGATATTTATATACATGCGCAGGATCAGGACGGCCGGTGCGCCCTTGTGGCCGCCGCCTACGGGAATCACCTCCCAATCGTCGATCTGTTGATTGGCGCCGGGGCGGATGTCAATATGAAAGACAACACCCTGCAAAGCGCGTATTTAATTTCGACTTCCGAAGGATATACGGAATTGTTGGACAAGACACTTAAGGCCGGCGCGGACATCCACAGTACGGACAGTTACAATGGAACGGGCCTGATCCGGGCCGCCGACCGCGGCCATGTGGCAATCATACGTGAGCTTTTAAAAACAGGCGTCCGCGTCAATCATGTTAACAGGCTGGGCTGGACCGCGTTGCTCGAAGCAATCATATTAGGCGACGGCGGACAGCGGCATACGGAGGTTGTGCGCCTGTTGGCCGACGCCGGCGCGGACGTTAACTGGCCGGATAAGGATGGCGTGACACCGCTGGCGCACGCTAAAAACAGGAATTTCACAAACATCGCGATAATATTGGAAGACTCAGGCGCAAAATAAGGCTCTGATATGAACCATAACGTGTTTTTTGGGCGACCATTCAATACCGCCAACCATATTATTATAAGGTTACGCCAATGCCAATGACAATCCGTGAAGCCGGTCCCGGCGATCTTGCGTCCTTGCTTGCGCTTTACACCCATCTGCACGACAACCCCCTGCCTGATATCGGCGACGATCTGAAGGCCCTTTGGTCCCGCATATGCGCGGACCCCAACCACCATATTATCCTGGGGTTTGAGGGTGGACAAGCCGTCTCATCCTGTGTTTTAGTGGTCATCGACAATCTCACAAACGGGCAGCGGCCTTACGCTTTGGTTGAAAACGTCGTCACCCATGCCGCTTACCGCATGAAGGGGTACGCGTCACGGGTCCTTGAGGCGGCCGGGAATATGGCAAAAAGCCGCGGTTGTTACAAGATCATGCTTATGACAGGATCGAAGGAGGAGGCGACGCTCAACTTTTACCGCCGCGCCGGATACAACAGCGCCGATAAAACCGCGTTCATCCGGTGGCTGCGCTAACGCGCGCTGATTTTAAGGACATCTCAGATCAAAAATTAATTCCAGGTTTCAGAACCTGTATTTTCCGAAAGGACTAGAAGCATGTTTGATAAGCTGAATGAAGAGTGTGGCGTATTTGGTATTTATACAAACAAGCCCGGCCATCATGTCGTGGAACAAACGTATCTGGCGCTTTACGCGCTTCAGCACAGGGGGCAGGAAAGCTGCGGCATCGCCGTGTGCGACGACGGCCTGATCCACTACCACCGTGATTTGGGGCTCGTCCCCGATGTTTTCTCCCGGGAGACGCTTGAAAAGCTGGGCGGCGGCAATATGGCCGTGGGGCATGTGCGCTACTCCACCACAGGCACAAAAAGCCGCTCGAACGCGCAGCCCCTTGTTGTGCGGCACATGAAGGGCGCCATGGCACTCGCCCACAACGGCAACCTGACAAACGCCGCTGAACTGAGGGAATCGCTTGAAATGGACGGCGCGATCTTCCACTCCACCAACGACACCGAGGTGATTTCCTACATCATCACCAAGGCCCGCATCCGCACCGATTCAATCGAGAGCGCGGTCGAAGAGGCCATGAAGCAGATTATGGGCGCCTACTCCCTTGTGATCATGTCACCGACAAAACTGATCGCCGCGCGCGATCCGCACGGTTTCAGGCCGCTTTGCATCGGCGAACTGGACGGGGATATCATTTTCGCATCCGAGAGCTGCGCGCTCGACAGTCTCGGCGCGACCTTTATCCGTGATATTGAGCCGGGCGAGATCGTCGTCGCGGACAAGGACGGCGTGCGCAGCATCACGACCCACTGCGGCGGACCGTCGGCGTTCTGCGTGTTTGAGTTTATTTACTTCGCGCGTCCCGACTCGGTCATATCCGGCGCCAGCGTACACACAGCGCGCCAGCGCGCGGGCGCGTTCCTGGCCCTTGAACACCCCGTCCAGGCGGACGTTGTCGTCGGCATACCCGATTCGGGCATTGACGCCGCGCTCGGCTTTGCCCGCCAGACCGGCATCCCCTACGGCATCGGCTTTATCAAAAACCGTTACATCGGCCGCACCTTCATTCAGCCCACACAGAGCGAGCGCGAGCGCTCCGTGCGCATCAAGCTCAACGCCATCCAGGCGACGGTTAAAAATAAGCGCGTCGCGCTCATTGACGACTCCATTGTCCGCGGCACAACAATGGTCCAGACCGTCAATCTGATCCGTGAAGCCGGCGCGCGCGAGGTTCACCTACGCTTTGCCTGTCCGCCCTTTGTCAATCCCTGCTATTTCGGCACCGACATCGACAGCCGCGAGAACCTGATCGCCTGCCGCATGACGACCGATGAAATGCGGGACTATTTCGGCGTGGACAGCCTCGGCTTCCTCTCTGTCGCGAGCGTGACAAAGATCGCCGAGGGGGCGCGCTGCGATTTCTGCACCGGCTGTTTTACAGGACAGTATCCGGTTGATGAGCCCAAAGCCGTAAAAAAAAATCGGTTTGAATATAAAATAAGCGAAAGCATTGAAAGCATGGCCTGATAGCGTGAACAACCTTCAAAACTGTTCCGGTTTTAAAGCGTCGGGCAGTCGCCTGACGGCGCGCCGGAGGCGTGCGCGTTCACTATGTGCGGTGCGAAGGCCGCTTAGCGGCCGCATTCGCTGAGTATACAATTGCTGAGAAGGGGGCAACCGTGCCACGCGTCACGGTCAAACAGTAAAGCATGAATAAAAACAGTTACAGTGAAAGCTATAAGGCGGCGGGTGTCGATATCACGGCGGGATACGAAGCCGTGGAACTGATGAAAAAACATGTCGAGCGCACGCGCAACGCGGGCGTGCTCGACAGCATCGGCGGTTTCGGCGGTCTTTACGCGCCGCCGCGCGCGGGATACAAGGACCCGGTGCTCGTTTCGGGCACGGACGGCGTCGGGACAAAGCTGCGCATTGCCCTTCTGATGGATAAGCACGACACCATCGGGATCGACAGCGT
>JAITVU010000315.1 GCA_031285645.1 Oscillospiraceae bacterium
CGCCACAAACATCGAAATTATGGATTACGCCCGGGCAGTCTCCGCGCTTATTTTCAGCGCCGACCGGACGCTGATTTTAAACCGGGCCATCCTCGATGTATGGCTCAGTATCGACGGAAAACCCGTGTGCGTTAAATCGGGCGAGACCTTTCAATACGCGCCTTGATTCCGATGATCTGAACGCGGCGAAAACAGGTCTGTCGGCCTCAAGCCGACAGACCCTGATCTGATGCGGCCTTTAGGGACAAAATTTATACCGAAGCGCCTACAGGCTTCACGCGCCGTGGTCGTGCGGATGATCGACAACCGTCAGCTTCGGCTGCCCGGTTTTGAGCTTGAACTGCGAAACGAGGTTGTCCAGAACATGCGCCTGGCCGCGCATCTGTTCGCTGGCCGCGGCCGTTTGCTGGGCCGTCGCGCTGTTCTGCTGCACAGTCGAGGCCACTTCGTTTATGCCCGTGTTAATCTGATCAATGGCGACGCTTTGTTCCTTTGACGCGACCGGGATTTCGCCGACCACCTGATTGCTCTCCCTGATGCCGCTGACAATCTCACCCAGTATATCGGCCGTTTGTTTGGCGATCTGAACGCCCAACTCGGCTTTTTGCATGGAGTTTTCGATCAGTTCGCCGCTCTCCCGCGCGGCCTCGGCGCTCTTGGCGGCCAGGCTGCGCACCTCGTCGGCCACAACGGCAAAGCCCTTGCCGTGCGCGCCCGCGCGCGCCGCCTCAACCGCGGCGTTCAGCGACAGGATATTGGTCTGGAACGCGATGTCGTCAATGTTTTTCATGACCTTGCTGATATTCAGGCTGGCCTCATTGATTTCCTCCACAGCCGTAATCATCATGTCCATCTGCTCCGTGCCTTTTTCGGCCGTCTGCATAATGGCGGATGATACGTCCGCGCCCTGAATCGCGCGCGCCTCGTTTTCTTTCGTTTTGACCGAGACATCCTTGATCGACGCTGTGAGCTGTTCGACGGAGGAGGACTGCTCAATGGAGGCCTGGGCCAGCTGTTGCGCGCCGTCCGAGAGCTGCTGCGCGCCCGAATTGACCATGTCCGCCGTGTTTTGAATTTCCAGGAATGTGCCGTTATTGGTTTCAATCATATCGTGCAGCGCTTTATTGAGCAGATCGTCGTCGGATTTGGGATTCACCTCAATCGACAAGTCGCCTTCGGCTATTTTTTGCACCGCCTCAACCTGCCGCTTTGTCGTCTCCACCATACTGGCAAAAGCCCTCGCGAGCAGCTCGATTTCATTTTGCGTTTCCCCGTCCTGGGTCTCCAGCGCGATATTGGTTATATCGCCCTCGGCCATGGCGTTCGCCGTCGCCGTGAGACCCGGCAGGCGGCGCAGGCTGCGCTGGACGATGACTGTGATCGTCACCGATATGACGATGATCAGCGCGATGCCGAAAGCCGCCGCGGCGAAAATCAGGGTTCTGGATGAAGCCGTCGCCGTGCTCTGCGGCACAATGCCGCAAATGACCCAGTACTTCCCTGTATCGCCGATCATAACGCCCTCCATGGACATGATGATATTCTGGTTCAGGACACTTGAATACGCGTTGATGTGGGTTTTTCCGCCGTTGGCGGTGACATACTCGATGTCATCGCCGAAGTCTTTCATCCAGGATTCGGTGTAATGCTTCATCAACCAATCCGGATCGGCGTGCGTCGAGATCGTGCCGGCGGGGCTCAGCGTGAACAGGTAGCCGTCAGAGAGGATTTTCCCGCTGTTGACGATGGTGTTCAGCCCCGTCATGTCGATGTCGGCGCCGACAGCGCCCACAAACCGGCCGTTCTTCATAATCGGTATGCCCACGGAGTACACAAGCGTTTCTTTCCCCTGCGTATTGAAATAATAGGGTTCCGTTATGTACGGTTTCTGGCTGTTTTTGACGCCCTGATAATAGTCGTTATCCCCGTTTTCATCATAGTTTGTCAGCGGGATCACGGCAGTTCCGGAACCGCTCCTGTAAATATAGGGTATAAAACGCCCCGTTCCATCGTGTCCGGATTGACCGGCGTAATCGCCGTCCCTGCCGTCGAAGGCATTGGGCTCCCAGCACGTCCACAGCGCGAGCAGGCTGCTGTTTTCGGCGAGGATGTCCTGCATAATCCGCACCACTTCCTCGCGGCCGTTCTCGGTGCCGGACAAATACTCGACCGTGGGGGCGATGGTTTTAATCGCGCTGTATGTCCCTGTGCCCGCCGTATCAAACTCGTACGCGTAATGGCTGAGCGTTTCGGTCATGATCTGGCTTGTCAGATCGTTCGCCGTTTTGGATGATCCACTGCCGATCAAAATAACCTCCAACCCGATCCCGACAATAAGCACCGCGAGAACAGGCAGCAGGATGGCGGTTCTGATTTTCAGATTTTTCATATGTTTGGCTTCACATTCATTTCCGGAAGCCCTTCCTCCCTTCAAAAGGCTTGCACAAATTAGCCATTTATTGCTATGGGATTAAGGTTTGATTTCGGCACAACCACTCCTTTCCACGTAACCTGTTTGCCGAATCTTCATATCAGGCTTTATATTTGTTGACAATTGGTCCTTTATGTAGTTTCCTCTTTCTTTTTCCGCTTTTACCGAAAATTGTTCCCGTATATATTATTAGTCAAAATTTGCTTCCAGTCAATAGAAATTGGATGGCGCGGAAGAATAGCTAGAAAAAGTTTTCTTTTCCGCCATATTCACATGCTTAATGATGGAGGTGCCTTATGCCGGTGGAAATTATTCCGGGTCCCGCGGCCGGCCCGCCCCAATACGCCGTCATCGCCGCGCGCTACGGCCGGAATTGGGTTTTTGTCCGGCATCGGGACAGGACGACATGGGAGATCCCCGGCGGTCACATTGAAGCCGGGGAAAACGCGGCTCAGGCGGCCGCGCGCGAACTTTATGAGGAAACCGGCGCCGCCGGTTTCGACTTGTTCGAGGTGGGGCCCTACTCGGTGCGCCGCAACGGCGCCGACAGCGCGGGCGTCCTGTTTTTCGCGCAGATTCGGCGCCTCGGCGCGCTGCCCGCCGGCTTTGAAATAGCGGAACGGCAGCTTGCCCCCGCGCTTCCCGAAGCCCTCACTTACCCCGATATCCAACCCCGTCTTTTCAGCCACACGCTGAAGTGGCTCTCCCAAACGGCGACAACCGTTTATTTCATCCGCCACGCCAAGCCCGATCTTTCGGTGCGCGACGATGCCAGCCGTCCGCTGACGCCGCAGGGCCGCGCGGCGGCCCAAAATCTCGTATCGGTTCTTGATGGCGTCGGCATAGACGGCGTTTATTCCAGTCCCTATACGCGAACCGTTGATACCGTAAAGCCTCTGGCGAATCATTTGGGCCTGCGTGTCACAGAGGTCGGCGGTCTCAGGGAACGCGGGATGGGCGGCATATGGGTGGATGATTTCACCGATTTCAGCAAGCGGCAATGGGCTGATTTTGATTACAGGCTTAAAGGCGGCGATTCCCTGCGTGATACCCAGGCGCGCAACGTCGCGGCGCTTCAGGGCCTACTGG
>JAITVU010000386.1 GCA_031285645.1 Oscillospiraceae bacterium
ATGGTCCGGATGTCCGGCGAGATGATTACGGATTGCGGCGGTCATCGCCATGCGGATGTCGCTGTCAATGTTGATTTTGCAGACAGCGCTCTTGTCAGCCTGGCGAAGCATATTCTCGGGAATACCGATCGCGCCGGGCATGTTGCCGCCGTACTTGTTGATCTCCTCAACGAACTGCTGCGGCACGCTCGAAGCGCCGTGCAGGACAATAGGGAAGCCGGGCAGCCTCTTGCTCACTTCATCGAGAATATCAAAGCGGAGCTGGGGATTCTGGCCAGGCTTGAATTTAAAGGCGCCGTGGCTTGTGCCGATGGCGATGGCGAGGGAATCAACGCCGGTTTTGTTGACGAATTCCTCCACTTCTTCGGGGCGCGTGTAGGACGCGTCCTCGGCGGAGACGTTGACGTCGTCCTCAATGCCGGCGAGCTGGCCGAGCTCACCCTCGACGGTGACGCCCTTCGCATGCGCGTATTCCACCACTTTTTTCGTCAGTTCAATGTTGTCCTTAAAGCTGTGGTGGCTGCCGTCGATCATAACGGAGGTAAAGCCACCGTCTATGCAGCTCTTGCAGATTTCAAAATCGGCGCCGTGATCCAGATGCAGCGCTATGGGCACGTTAGTGGAAGCGACGGCCGCCTCCACAAGCTTCATCAGGTACGCGTGATTGGCGTATTTGCGCGCGCCGGCGCTGACCTGAAGGATGACAGGGGCGCCCAGCTCCTGGGCGGCCTCCGTGATACCCTGCACGATTTCCATGTTGTTCACATTGAACGCGCCGACGGCGTAACCGCCCGCGTAAGCTTTTTTAAACATATCCGTAGTGGTGGTCAATGGCATTTTTATTCTTCCTTTCTCTATTTGAGATTGCTTTTAATATTATACACCATATACAAACTTTTTTGTAGTATAATGGCTGTGATTTTTGATATTTGATGGAAAATGAACATAAATAGAACCCGGGAAGCCCCGTCTGCTGTTTACAGCGGCAAATATTTGTATTATTATGGCATTATCGAACTGAATACTCCGCCCATAAAACCGGACAGCATAAAAAATATGAGGAGCGTGCAACTATGAAATGGTGGCTTGATTACCCGTGGCGCATGATTCAGACAAACCTGCGCGAAATTGATATGGCCGATATGGATGCAAGCGCTTATGTGCAAGCGCTTAAAGAATTTGACGCGACGGTGGCGATGATCAACACATCCGGTATTATCGCCAGTTACAAGACCGATTTGGATTTCCAATACCAGAGCCGCTTTTTGACCGGCGACAGCCTTGCGGACGTCATTGCCGCCTGCCACGAAGCCGGAATCCGCGTGATCGCCCGGACCGATTTTTCCAAGGTCCGCCAGCCCATATATGAGAAATACCCGCAGTGGGCCTTTCGGGATCAGGAGGGGGGGATCGTCAATTACAACGGCGATGTGCATGTGTGCGTTTGCAGCGATTACCAGCAGGATTACGCTTTGCGCATTATGCGGGAAACCGTGGAGAAGCTTGATATCAACGGTATGTTTTTCAATATGGGCGGATTTGTCCAGCGCGACTACAGCAACCACTATAACGGTTTTTGCCACTGTGAGAAGTGTAAAGAGAAGTTCAGGGCGTTCGCCCAAATGGATCTGCCAAAATCCAGCCGTCTGGATGACCCCGCGTACAGGGCGTACCGCCTGTTCCAGCAAAAAGTGGTCAAAGAGCAGAATAAAACCGTTTACAAACTGCTCACGGGGCTGAAGCCGTCCTTGTGCATCAGCAGGGTGGGGGACGAGGGCTTTTTCCGTCAGGAAGCCAATACGGCGCTTGACCGGCCACTGCCGCGCTGGCAATATGACGCCGCGGACAATACAAAGTATGTGCGCTCTTCCTTTGGCCCCGGCATGATCAGTTCCAACACGTCCGTTGACTTTATTGATTATCCCGCGCGCCACACGGCCGTGTCGCCCCATCAGCAGAGCATGCGTTTGGCGCAGAGTCTGGCGCAGGGCGGCGCGCTGGATTACTACCTGATCGGCCGCCTGGATAACCATAAAGACCGCTCGGGATACGCCGGTGTCAGGGAACTGTTTCAGTTCCATAAAAAGTATGAAGCCGTATTTAAAAATGACCTGAAATCAAAGGCCAGAATTGCCCTGGTCAGGGACGCGGACGGCAACCAGCAGGAATACAGGGGCTGGTACCGATTTTTAGCGGAAAATCACTTCCTGTTTGACGCCCCGCTAAAAAACGCTGTTACAGAAGAAATGCTTGAAAAATACGCGGCCGTCATTCTGCCGGACTGCCCTTACATATCCGACGATCTGGGCCGTCTTTTTGATGATTTTGTGCACGCGGGCGGTAAATTGATCGGCGTTTTTGAGAGTGGAATGGGGGATGCGGCTTACGCGCCGCGCAACCAGCCGGTTTTGAGGAGCCTGGGCATTGACCGGATAGAATATATCCGTCATGACATGCGCGGCAGTTATTTTGAATTTGAAAAAGGCGCGTTTCCGTCCCTGCCGGAAACGGAACTGATCTATTTGGACGACGGCTATGTCTACGCCGATTATAACACGGGGGCGCGCCGGATTATGTCCCTGACGCCGCCGCAGATGTTCGGCCCGCCGGAGCGGTGTTATCCCACCGTCTTCACCAATCACCCCGGCGCGGCGCTCAATCGGTTTGGAAAAGGCGAGGCGCTTTACATACCGTGGAAGCCGGGCAGCTTTTATTATACACAGGGGTACGCCGTATATCTCGCGTGGGCAAAGGACATACTCGGCTCGATTTTAAAACTGGAACCTGTAAACGGCTCATTACCCGAAATGGTGGAGGTGACGCATCTTGAATCGGAAAGCGGCGGTTTTGAACTGGTCTCGCTGCTCAATAACTCCGGCCACTTCGGCTTGAGCTTTTTCAGGCCGGTTCCGATCCAGCCCGTCCGGCTCACGGTCCGGACGGACCGTACAGTCAAGAGCGTTTACAGCCTCAAGCTGGAAAAAGAGCTCGAATTCAGCCGGGATCAGGATGCCCTTACCGTGCTGCTTCCTGTGCTTGAACAATACGACGCGATTAAAATAAATATCTGATAAAACCAAGAAGACATAAAAAGGCTGTTAACACGGCCTTTTTATGTCTTCTTAGCGGTCAATACCCGCAATATCAATATAGAGGTAAGGTATTCATAATTAATATTTATCGTCACTGTTAAGCGCAAATCCGGTGTGGACGACTTCGTTTTTTGAAGGCGCATGCGCATTGGACACCTCTGGCTTCAAGCCGTCTCTAAGTTTGAACTGGCTGACAATCTGATTAAGCATTGTGGATTGAGCCGACATTTCCTGCGCCGCCGCGGCTGATTGTTCCGCCGTGGCGGAGTTGGATTGGACAACAATGCCAATCTGCTCGATATTGTGATTGATCTCGGCGATGGATTCACTTTGCTTTTTAGAGGCTACAAGCAGTTTTTGCATATTGTCGGCGTTGCTGGCGGCAATTTTGGCGACCTCCACAAGGCTTTCATTGGTCTGCTGGACAATTTCATTCCCCTTAATGACACTTTGGGCGCTGTCGTCAATCAGCGCGGCTGTTTCCTTGGCGGCTGATGCCGATTTTGACGCGAGGTTGCGCACTACGTCCGCGACCACGGCAAACCCCTTGCCGTGCTGGCCGGCGCGCGCGGCTTCAACCGACGCGTTTAAGGCCAAAAGATTCGTTTGCGTCGCAATGCTATCGATGACCTTAATCACTTTTGCAATATTCTGTGAGCTTTCACTGATCGTCTGCATGGCATGAATCATCTCGTTCATATGATTCATACTCGTTTCCATTAACCGGCCCGCGTTTTCCGTGTCGTTAAAAGTCTCGTTCGCGATTTCGCTGTTGCGTTCAGCCTGGGCATGGATGATGCTGACCGACGCTGAAAACTCCTCAATGGAGGCGGCCTGTTCGCTCGAACCTGAGGCGAGCACCTGGGCGCTTTGGGCTATTTCTCCCGCGCCCACTTCAACCTGGGATGAAGCTGAACGGATATCCATCATAATATAGTTGTTTTTGTCCAGCATACTGCTGATGGATTTGTTGATGACGTCCTTGTCGGAACGGACTTTTATCTCACCGCTGAAATCACCGTTTGCGATATCGCGCAAAATCTGATCCTGTATTTTGATGCTGTCGACCATTTTTCGGAAAGAGCGCCCAAGGTCGCCTATTTCATCGGGGGAGTCGTAGGTCAGCGCAATGTCAATGTCGCCGGCTGCAACCATATCGGCCGCTTCGGCCATTTCCTTGATGGGTATGTTGATTATGCGCGACAGATACACACCGACGACAACGGCCGCCGTAATCATGATCACAATTATTATAATGGTGATTATGATCAGGCTGTTTGACATATTTGAGTTATCGACGCTGTTTTGCATGCCCTCCGTAATAAGGAAGCGCATGCTGCTTTCAAGCTTATCGATCAATGTTGTGTTAACGGGTCCCGCTTCGGCCATCAGGTTGGCCGCGGCTTGGCTGTCTCCCGCCTGAAGAGCGTCCAGTATACCGTAGCTTCGCGGCAGAAACTCTTCTTCGTATATTTTTTTGGCCTCGATGTAATCGGCGTTTACGGCACCGTCTTTTGTCGCATTTTCGAATATCGCGATATAGTCGGCCATATCCTTCTCCACGCTGTTCAAGTTGCCGCGAACGGTTTCAGGGGACGTGCTGCCCAAAGCGGCATCGCGCAGTTCAACCCGGATTTTCAAAACCGCATTCTGTATACCGGACAAATAGGGAATGGGAACGGAATTGGTTTCATAAGCGACTGAATAGGATGTGTCTATATAATAAATAACGCCAAGGGATGTGCCTCCGAGAATAATCGCGAGCGCAATGACAATAGCAAAACTGACGAATATTTTCTTGCCGACCATAAGCCTCTTCATCTGACGATCATTCCTTTCATTTCACTCCGTTTTGACAACCGCACGGCCCGACAATTCACAAAGAGTTAGCATATATGGATGCCGTCCGTATTAAGAATAGCATATTAAAATAGCTTTATCAGTGTTATTTTATTTCGTTTACGCTGGGATTTTTTGAACAATTAATAAAAATTAACATACCGTTTAAAATTGATATGAAAAATATTAAAACTATTGATACGGTCATAAAATATTGTGTTAAAAACACACGCTTTCATATATTATGAAAGCGTGTGTTTTTAGTGAATTTATGAACGAAGGAAAGATATCTCCCTTATCTTTTCAGACAGTTTCGAAACGGGTATTATATCATATATGAAAAATTGAAATTTTCATTATACTTTATGACAAGGTCGGCCAGCGTGATGTTGTCCACAACGCTTTCAATGGCTTCCTTAATGGCGCGCCAAACATCGATTGTCACACACTCCTCGATCATATCGCAGGAATCCGCGTTGCCGGATACGCAATCCACAACATTGAGGCCCCCTTCCGTCACCCTTAAAATGGCGCCGACCGTTGTGGCCTGCGGCGGTTCCGCCAACTTATAACCGCCGGCGGCGCCTCGCTGGCTGCGCACAAGACCGGCTTTATTTAAAACACTTATGATCTGTTCTATGTATTTTTCGGAGATCCCCTGTTTTTCCGCTATTTCTCGCACAGTAAGCAAGTTTTTGTCAAAATGCAACGAAAGCTCAAGCATGATACGCAGGCCATATCTGCCTTTGGTTGAAATTTTCATATGTTCACCGTACACTTCCTTACCACATCTATTTGTCAAAAAACAAGAATTGATTTATTCCAGTACAAAAGTAATCACATCAACTGCATTGATATTATTATCGGTCACACAATGATAAAATTTAGACAATTTTAGATATAATTGCAGGAATAATATTTGAATTTTATATGGATATAAAGACGGCCGATGCATTGTATATACATATAAAAAATATGGCAGCGACCAGTACGTTAAATACATATTTAACGTTCTTTTCCGAAATTCTTTTGTTTACGACGGCGCCAAGATACCCGCCGAGGCCGGCCGCCGGCAGTACGGATATGAGTAGTTTCAGGTCATACGGTTCAAATGAATTGACCATGTAGAGAGAGAAGAGATTGGAAAACTGGGAAAAAAGAATGATCACGATGGAATAAACGGTACATTGCTTTAAATCCATCGAAAACAGCAGCATCAAAAAAGCCAGATTAAACGGCCCGCCGCCGATGCCTAAAAAAGACGAGAGCAAGCCTAGACCAAGTCCTGTTATTAGGATCCATAGCGGATGTTTAAGCCGGTACGTTTTTTGGCATTTATTGATCACAATTACTGAAAAAGCGAGAAGCAGCATCAGCATGATGGCTTGAACAGCGCGAACAACCCGCATGTCACTTATTAACGCCGTGACACTTCTCAGCAAGGAGCCGCCGTATACGCCGCCCGCTACCGATCCCGGCACTAAGAATAGCAGTGTTTTAATATGGATTTTATAACCGGATTTAAGCTGTTTGACTGTCGAAATCACTGCCATAAAAAAAACAGCGGATGTCGATATAAATGAAATGGTTCCAATATCGTGAAATCCAAGTGCGTCCAGGAGCGGCTTGATGATGACGCCGCCGCCCAGTCCCGCAACAGAGCCTAATGCCGTAGCCCCGAAGACGACCACCGCATACAGGATATAAATAATACTGACCATATTGACGCCTCCGGAGACTGTATTTATAGCCGGAAAAGAGCGGCGGCAGACCGCTTTTATCCTAAAATCATTGATAAATGAGTATAACATAAATAATACGCTCTGTCACCCGACGAGAATAGACATCATGCTCTTGACTTAAAGTTAACATTAAGGTATATAATAGGCTAGTGTTTTGGCACACTATGTTTTCAGGAAAAGTTGTCGCCGCCAGCGGCTTGCGGAACAAGGCGGAGGACGAAAGCAGGCTGACGCCTGGTGAGGACGACAACGCAGTAACGTG
>JAITVU010000078.1 GCA_031285645.1 Oscillospiraceae bacterium
ACGCCGGGCACAACCGACGCCGAAGGCGGCGGTCGCCCGCGCGGTGAAACCGCGTGGGGCGGGGCGCGTTGCGGACACAGCTCAGATTTATTTCTTTGCCATGCGTGCGGCGTAATCAAAAGCCGCGATGAAGCTGCCTGTCGAGGCTTTGCCCTGCCAGGCGATATCGTACGCGGTGCCGTGATCCACGGAGGTCCGCACGACATCAAGGCCTAAGGTGACATTGACGCCGCCCTCAAAATCCAGCAGCTTCATAGGAATGTGCCCCTGATCATGGTACATGCATACAACCGCGTCAAACTCTCCGTTTGAGGCGCGCAAAAAAACCGTGTCCGGCGGCAACGCGCCGACTGCGTCGACGCCCTGTTCGCGCGCCGTCTCGACGGCAGGGCCTATTTCCTCGATTTCCTGCCGCCCAAACGCGCCGCCCTCCCCGGCGTGCGCGTTAAGGCCCGCTACAGCAATGCGCGGGCTTTCGATGAAGCGTCCCAACGCCTCATCTGTCAGTTTGATCACGTCAAGCACACGGGCCTTTTTCACGTTTTTTACCGACTGCTCCATCGATTCATGCGTGCTGACATGGGTCACGGTCAGTTTCGGCGAAGCCAGCATCATGGTATAGTTGTCCTGGCCGCATATCCCGGCGATTAATTCTGTGTGGCCGGTGAACCCGCCGTCACTCAGGCGTATGCCCTCCTTATTGACGGGCAGCGTCACAATGGCGCTAAAGTTGCCCGCACGGGCCATCTCCGTCGCTTTGACAATGTAGGCGCGCGACGCGGCGGCCACATCCTTCGATACTCTACCGGGCTCAACTTCATCCGCTTTTAAAAGGTTCATATCAAATATATTCAGAACGCCCTGCTTGTACTCATCCGTCCGGCCTATTTTATGAAGTGTCGCTCCGCTCTTCATTTCTCCGGCGCAGCGCGACATCACATCAAAGTCTCCCACGACAGTAAAATCACTTTTAAGCGCGCCGTCGTCGTAAGCTTTGAGTATAATCTCAGGACCCACGCCGTTTGCGTCACCCATTGTCACCACAAGCATTTTATATCCTCTCTTCATTGTTGATAACGCCGCAACGCAGCGCTTTTTCAACCGCCGTAACGGCATCTTCTCCGCCCAATCCGCCCGATTTCGTCACGAGCCCGATGTCCGCATCGCCGCCGTCATTGTCGAGTTTGCATAACGGAACGCCGGCCTGCACCTCGTACAAAGCCTGAACCGCCCTGCAGCCGACATAACTTAAAACAGCCTGCGCGGTATCACCGCCAAAGACAGCGAGATTACCCGCCGCGCCGCATTCAATCATAGCCTGCGCCGTTTGGGCAAAAATTGCTTTTAAGTTCGCATGGACTTCCGGTCCGGCATCAGTCAATAAATCCTTATCCGATTCGGCTGTCGCCAGTATAACCGATATTCCTGATTCGAGCCACGCCCTCAGCATACCGAGCAACCCGACCAGCTTTTCCCCCAGCAGTTCGGGCGGCGAAATCTTAAGCTCAGACGGAATGACCAGTATGGGAAATCCATTTTCCTTTGCGTACGCCAGTTGTTGAAATGTCGTCTCGCTGGCACTGCCGCTCAAAAACAATACGGGCTTTTCATTGGCCCGATAGTGAACCAATTGGGTCGCGAATGGAATGATATCGGGAATATACTCCGCAAATCCGGCGCACCCGGCCAGCGCGTATACTGTTTTCCTTTTACTTATGTCATATGCGATCCGGCAAAGCCTGTCCTGCGTTTCACAGTCAAATATGTAGACCTTGCCGGGATCCAAATAATCCGGCAACAAATTATCTCCACCCAAAACCACGCTCTCTACCGCAAAGCCGTCAGACAGCAGCGTCGCGATATCACTGTTCAGCGTCGGATTAAGCGGGTCTCTCGAAAAATGTGATTCCTCCAGGGGCAAACCGTTTACATATTGCCTGCCGTTTACTGTTGTCCTTGCGGATTTGGGGTAAGCCGGCGCAAACAGCACGGGACCCCTTCCCGCTTTAAGCAGCGCATAAAAAGATGCCGACAGATTACCGCGCAAAACGGAATCTGTTTTAAGATATATGAGGATGTCTTCATCAAAGCGCTCAAGGAGGCTCTCAACTTTATGATAAGCCTGCTCAGGCCCGTCATGACGCATATCCATATTAACGGCCAAAGCTTCACAGGCGCCAATAGAACCGGACGGGAAATCCGGCCCGACCGTCACAAGGGTCTTAACCGACCGCTTTGCCAGCTGAACACCCGTATCCACAGCCCCTGTGAAATCATCCGCAATAATCAGCATCTTCATGTATTTTCCCCAGTCCAAAGCATTATATATAACCTGCCGACGGCGGTCACACCGCTATAATGTAACGGTGAACTGCACCCACACGCCGGTTTTACCCGTCACCTGTATTTTCCCCCTATGCGCGTCCACAACAGATTTCGCTATGGCCAGTCCCAGGCCATAGCCGCCGGTTTCACGTGAACGGGAGACGTCGCTGCGGTAAAACCGTTCGAATATCCTCTCCCTTTCCGACGTCTCAACGCCTATTCCTGTGTTATAGACAGAGAATACCGCTTTATTTCCCTCTTTTTTCAGGGTCACTTTCACATTTCCCGCCGGTTCCGAGTGTTTGGCCGCATTGTCAATCAAAATCGTCATGACCTGCCGAATTCCCGCCTCATCCCCGGTATATGAAATACCCTCTTCAATCGCATAGTCAAGTTTCTTTCCGGCTTCATACAATACACTTTCAAATTCCAGCACCGTGCTGAGCGCAACCTGGCTGAGATCAAAGGCGGCCATAACCGTCTGCGCCTTTTCATCGGTTTTGGCCAGCGCCAGCAAATCATGAATCAGGCGATTCATACGCCCCGCCTGTTCCCTTACATGCTTGACGCGAATGTTGTCCCCGATCTCATTTTCAAGCACATCGGCGTTCGCCGCTATAATCGTCAGCGGCGTTTTCAGTTCGTGGCTGGCGTCCGAAACAAATCGGCGCTGTTTATCAAACGCCGTTTTGACCGGCCTTACCGCCCACCGGGACAGGAGAACGGCAAACACGAGCAACACAACCCCGCTCAGACCCGCCACCACCAGCGATACATAAATAAGCTGGCTGAGCAGCTGTGTTTCAATGCTGCGCTCGGCAAACACAACAATTTTACCATAATCTTTTTCGGCAATCAAATACTGAAAACTGTCGACGACACCTTTTATCTGGTTTTTTTCTAAAACGACGGCCGCATAGGATACGGCGTCATCCCGCTCCAGATCATAAATCATATCATACTGACTGTCAAGCACGGCGCCGTTATGATCGACCTTGACATAGAAAAAACGGGCGGCGCGCATCATGCGCGGATCCATTGATTCAGGCGGCGGCAGGCTGTGCAGCCCTTTATACCCGCCGTTCCTCATGAAATCAACGCCGTCCCGCGCTGCTACAAACTCCAAAAGGCGGTCCGTCTGGCCTGTGCTGTTCGCGCGCATGAAAAGGTTGAGCGTGATAAAAACCACGGTGAAAACCAGCATCAGCACCGCCATTGTGATGCCGATAAACTTAAGCTGTAAATTTCGAATCATGCCGTGTCCTCCAATGCGTATCCGATACCGCGCGCGGCCTTGATTTGAATTTCAGCGTGAATAACCGCCAGCTTCTTGCGTATGAAAGAGACATAAACCTCGATGGCATTGTATTCGGCATCACTTTCGTATCCCCATATTTTTTCAATAAAGCGCTCTTTGGGTATGATTTGGCGGCCGTTCTGCATCAGCATCTCCATGACCTGATACTCCTTCGCCCCCAGCTTGACACAGCTGCCTTTACAGCGCATCTCCTGCGTGTTTTTATCGAGATGG
>JAITVU010000128.1 GCA_031285645.1 Oscillospiraceae bacterium
CACTGAGCTTATCAAAAGGAAAAGCGCGCGCGATCTCACGAAGCGTCTTTTCGTTGCAGGACTGAACGCCGATTTCAAACTGAAAAAGCCCGGGCCGCGCTTTTTTCAGCAGCGCCAGCATATCGGCGTCGATCAGCGCGCCGGAGAGTTCAAAATGGAAATTCGTGACGCCGTTGTCATTGCGGATGAGGTAATCCCAGACGGCCATGGCGTGGTCTTTCAGGGCGTTAAATGTGCGGTCGACAAATTTGACCTGATGCACGCGCGCCGCCAGAAAGCGCGCGAGGTCTTCTCGGACAAGAGCCATCGAGCGTGTGCGCACGCCCTTCCCAATGGACGACAGGCAGTAGCTGCATGAAAAAGGGCAGCCGCGCATGCTCTCATAATAGATGATGCGCCCGGACAAATGCGGCATGTCCTCATAGGCGAAGGGAAGGGCGTCCATTGAAGCCGTTTCGGGCGCCGGTGTCGTCGCAAATCCGGCGCCATCGCGGTAAACAAGGCCCGCGCCGCGCGCTTTCCCGTGCCGCGCCATATCACGCAGAAAAGCGGGCGCGCTGTTTTCGCCTTCACCGTATAAAACGTAGTCAAACGCCGGATTTCCGGTTAGAAAGCCCGTCGCATTGTAGCTCACCTGAGGGCCCGCGGCCGCCATGACGGCGCGGGGGCAAAGCAGGCGCAGATCGGCGGCCAGCGCCGTGATCATCTCAATATTCCATATATAGCACGAAAATACATAGACATCCGCCCGGGCGGCGTAAAGCGCCGCCAAAACGCTCCTGTGGCTCTGATTAATGGTAAATTCGGCAAAATCCGTATCCGTCAGGCCCGCGTCCCCAGCGAGGACGCGCATGACGCGTACGGCGGGATTCGTATGGATATGTTTCGCGTTAACGGCGACGAGCAGGGTTTTCATATGTTCTCCTATAGTCATTGCGGTTTTAAATTGTCCATTGTTTTAAACCGCAATGACCCAATGGGAATTCGCTTCGCTATGCTTCTTTGTGGGTCGTCTTAAAGCGAATTCACTATATCTTAACAAACGAACCGGCAGCAAACGGCATCAATTGTTCGCGCGCCAAACGCCGCAAATCCCCATGGCGGCAAGCCGCCATGGGCACGGCGCACGCATGCGCCGTGGGGCCGCGCTTTAAAAAGCGCGGCGGATTGGCGGCTCCGGGCGGCTGCCGCGTATGTCACTAGCAGATGCCGCGCCCGGCGCGGCAGCGGGCATTGCCGCTTATTTGAAAACAGGCCGGACCGTTTTCAAATGACTCTGCTATATATACTTTAAAATGGGCGCGTTTTAAAGCTTTCAAGCCACGCCATAAGTGTGGCTTTGGCAATGAACCTCCCCGGGGCGGAGACCCCGGGGTATCAAGCCGACGATACCGGGCTGCGGCCCAAAAAGGGCTTATAGCAATATCCAATTAAAAAGAAGATAAAAAAACGAGCGATGCGTTTTAGGTAAAACGCGTTCTGAGCGACGTTGTTATCGCTCTTTTTAACGGATATTGGTATTATATGGTACCGCTGCAAGCAGCGGGGTATCAAACCTTTTTGGTTCATAATGAAGAACGAACAAGCCGCTTCGCGGCGCCGTGCCTGTCGGCAGAGTTAAAAACAAGCAACTGTTATTAACTTGTTCTACTATAAACCGCCAATATGAACAGCGCTGCGCTTTCACCCGAATTCCGGGATAAGGCCTCCGCCGTTTAACGCGAAGGCCTTATGTCTTTCATTGCCCGGTCACAATATCTTGTTCATAATATGCCCCGTAATCAGCTTGGGATAAAAATATGTGGACTTCTGCGGCATCTTCTCCCCCGCGCCGGCCACGGCCGCGATTTCATCCACGCGGGTGGGGTTGATCAAAAAGGCGCAATCGGCGTCGCCCGCATCCACGGCGGTTATGGCCTCGCCCGCATCGCGCGTATAGGTCAGGTTTTTCTGATTGGCCATATTTTCCTTATCAATGCCCAGCAGGCGCTCCAAAACAAGCGTGTGCAGGACAGACACATCCAGTGCCCTGTACGCGTCGGAATAGCTCGGCAGCATGCCCTCCATCACGGACTGGTCCCGCAAAGTCAGCAGGGACATCGCGCCGCCCGCGTACAGCGCGAAGGCTTTTCGCCCGGCTCCGGCCGCGGCGTCAAGCTTTTCCTGGGCCTCTTCCTTCCCGCAGCTCTCAACATCAAAATACCGCGCGCAAGCATCAAGCAGTCTCCCGGCGTCAAAGCCGTCAAGTCCCCGCACAACGCGGTGGGTCGGAAACACGACAAGCCCCGGATGCGATACGCTCACAAGCGTCATCATCACATCGTTGGCCGGGTGATCCGGCTGCGTGTTCACGCCGGTTTCACGCAGGTGTTTCTGGTAGTTAAGCGCGGTTTCATAGCGGTGGTGCCCGTCGGCTATGTAGAGCTTTTTATCGCCGAATGCTTTTTTCAGCGCCTCGACTTCAGCCGGGTCGGTCACAATCCAGACCGAGTGGCGGATGCCGTCCGCCGCCGTCGTAAAGGACACATCGGGTTTCCCCGCCGACAGAGCCTCCACGCGGCTCGCTATGGTAGCGTCCTCGTCGAAATACAGTGAATAGATGGAGCTGAAATTACAGCCCGTGGCGCACATCAGGTTAAACCTGTCCGTCTTGGCCTTGGAAAGCGTCTCCTCATGCGGCAGCACAACGCCGTTTTCAAAGGGCTCAAGCCCGACGCGGCACACAAGGCCCTTCAGGCGCTTTGTCTGTCCGAAAACGTCGAATTCTTCTTCATAAATATAGACGGCGTCTTTTGCGTCGCACGCCAACAGCCCTTCATCTAGCCAGCCGCGCAGCGTCGCGCCCGCGGCGGCGTAAGGCTCGGCGCCTTCCCTCGGCAGTTCAAGACGTATGATGTTGTAGCTGTTTGCGGCGAGATAGGCGCGGCGCTCCTCGTCGCTGATAATGTCGTAGGGCGGGCAGACAAGCTGCGCCATATCCCCGGCCTTTCCGGTAAAACGCATGGCTCCGAACGGCTTGATTGTGGCCATAGGCCGCCTCCTTTTATGCGGTTTGTTTCTGTTATTGCGGTGCATTGTTCAAGCGCGCGGTCAAACGCGCGTACACACATGACTATATAAGACCACAAAACAGCCTGTCATGTCAATATGGCTGCCGGCGGGAAGCGGTATTTTTTAGAGGCGCGCGGTTTTTTTGTACATAAATGCGCTAATTATGAAATCTGTAAGCAATTTGTTGTTGAAATTTTTCCAAAAATGTGCATACTTATACTATGCAGGACACGCCGTGTCCTTATTTATTGTCTCGCCCGTCTTATATAGTGAACGAACGTCAAAACCGGAACGGTTTTGACGTGTCAGGCATACGCCTGACGGCACGCCGGAGACGCGCGCGTTCACTGTGTACCGTGCGAAGGCCGTTTTTGACGTTCGCTGAGTATAGTCGCCCCCGGCCCCGGCTTGGATTTGTTTAACGCCGTTTTGCGGCCACGCAAGTTTCAAGGCCTGTCACGGATTTGTATTGGGTCCTTCGGCAAGGCTTGTCACTGCTGCCGCGACAGGTTTGTCGCTCATGCCGCGACAAGGCAAGGCGCTGCTGCACAGCAAGGCATGTCGCTCATGCCGCGACAAGGCAAGGCGCTGCTGCACAGTGGGGCTTGTTGCTCATGCCGCGACGGGCCCATAC
>JAITVU010000230.1 GCA_031285645.1 Oscillospiraceae bacterium
CCATAATGCCAAGCTGTGTCATGGCAGGCATTGTTGAGAGGATGAAGAGCACTTGCTTAAGTCCGTTTTCAACCGGCAAAAACGAGCACAGAACCCAGATCAGCAGCGGGGAAAAAACAAACCGGGAAATCAGCACAACAATCACATCTTTAGTCAGGCGCATTTCTTTAAAATTGGTCTGGCGCAGAATGGAGCCGATAAACATGAGGGCGATAGGGGATACGGAGTTTTTGATCATCTGAAGCGGGGAAAAAATGAATCCCGGCAGTTCAATCCCCAACAGGACAATGACAACACCGGCAAAGAAGCCGACAATGGGCGGGGAAAGGATCTGCTTTAAATTGGCAAGTGAAAAAAGTTTTTGTTTGGCGCCGCTGTCAAGGCGCAACAGATAGACGCCCACTGTCCAAAACAGAATGGTGTTCGCCATATAGTACACCATGCCGTGAGGCGCGGCGCTCTCGCCAAAAAGCGATGTGATAACGGGAAAACCAATGATGACAATATTGGAGAGCGTCACGACGTTGAGGAATACGCCCCGGCGCGGCGGGTTGATCTTGAAAATTTTTACAAGCAGAAAGCCCATGGCAAGATTGACAAACAGGGCGAAAAACGGGATGGGCAGATATGTGGCAATGCGAAGGAGTTCTTCCCTGGTGCCGCAGGTTTCAATGACATTGTAAGCCATATAACAGGGAATTGCGATTTTGACACAGTACTTGGAAAATGTATCGGGGCCGTGGTCTTTAAACCAGCTCAACCCGGCCATATAAAATCCGATGGCGATGAGAATCAGCAGTGAAAGAACGCTTGATATCGCTTGCCCTACCATTATTATCCCTCAATTTTCATTATGAACCGAAGTGGTATAATACCGAATGCCGGCGCAGCCGACAATGCGTCATTGCCGCGCATCCATTCCCCAGGCCGACGAAGCCGGCCTTTTTCGTCCCGCAGGAAAACACATGGAACGCCTAAGGAACGCGTAGCGTTCCATGCGTTCCATGTAATCTTGATACAAGGCCAACATTGTTGGCCTTTATGTCTCTGCTGCGGGGAGGTTCATTGTTTAAAATACATGACAAAATTATTGGAACGGCAAACCCCGCGCGTTCAAAAGGAACGCGCGAGCCTATATGGGTCATAACGGCTGCGCCGTTATGGATTTACCGTGCCGCAACGGACTTAATACAAATTTAATTTTGCGCTTTAGCCGCGAGCGCTTCCAGGTGAGCGATATCGGCCGCGTCGAGGCGGATATCCAAGGCTTTGCAGGAGCGCTCGACACTTTTTTTACTGCGTGTGCCGAACAGAACATTGATGAAGCTGCCGCAGCCCAGTATATAGGCCAGCATCAGGTTGCCGAGGCTTGTTTCATATTTGTCGCAAAGGGGCTGCGCCGCATCGAGGACATCCCACAGTTTGCGCCTTTTATCGGCGGGATACCAAGCGCTGGACGCAATGGCGCTGCCGGCCGCCGCCTCATAATCCATGCCGATCACGCCGGCGAGCAAGCCCATCTCAAGCGCGCGGTAAGCCTGGTATGTCACGCCGTTTTCTTCGCACACAGGGAAATAAGCGCTTTTATCCCCGCCGACAAGGAGGTTGAACTTCTCCTGCACAAGATCAATCGGCCCATATTGGAGATAGTCCCTGAGCTGGTCCGGTTTGCTGTTTGAAAGGCCGATGGCCCGGATTTTGCCCTCTTTTTTCATATCCATTAGCGCCGCCATGACATCGGCAATGGGTGTGTCCAGGCTTTCCCTGTGCACGATGTAAACGTCGATGTAGTCGGTGCCAAGGCGTTTTAAGCTGTCTTCGAGATCCTGTCGCAGGGAAGCGGGGCTGTGTGTGCGGTATACATAATGCCCTTCGCGCTCATATTCCAAAGTACCCTTGGTGTCGCGCCACTGCAAACAGCATTTTGTCGCCAGAATAACCTTGTCACGGCGGCCTTTGAGGAAGCCGGCCAACAGGCGCTCGCTGTGTCCAATCCCGTAGACAGGCGCCGTATCGATGTAGTTGAGGCCGAGATCGTACGCATATTCAAGCGCCTCCATAGCCCGCTTGTCGTCGGTTTCCCACAGGACGCCGCCGCCGATGTTCATCGCGCCAAAGCAGAGCCTCGGCACCTTGATTCCCGATTGTCCAAGCATCATGTAGTCCATAGTCAATCAGTCCTTTCCTTGTCGCGGCGATTGTGTACGCCGTCGTCGGATGTCGGTTTCTTTATGGCGGAAAGCGCGAAAAACCGTCAGAGTCCTGCAAGAAACCTGTCCGCCCCTCCGCATGGGGCGGACAGGCTCGGCGTTTATGCATACACAGTATTTTGCGCTGTATCTGTGCTAAACACTGATAAAAAGCCAAAGAACTCGAGCGATGCGTTCTTGCGGAAGAACGTGTTTTGAGCGATGATTGATTTATATCTTTTTATCAGTGTTTAGTATTAGTCCGGGAAATCCACGTCTTCAAAGAATTTATAAGTGGAAATATCGGAGGGCGGCGCGAAGAAGCAAGCGACCTTCATCTCGGTGTCGCCGGTATTCTGGGTCATGTGTACGGAATTCTGCGGGAAGAGGACGGCGGTGCCCTCATAAACGTCGTCGACTTTGCCGTCGATGACGACGCGGCCGTGCCCGGACACGATGTAGATAATCTCCTCCCCGTTGGGATGCGCGTGCGCGGGGCGCACGGTGCCGCCCACAGGAACGCGGATCACGCACATGGATGTGTACTTCGACGCGTCCTTTTCAGGGGTGACGAGCCAGCGCATGGCCCTGCCCGGCAGTGATTTTTCTTCAATGTCTTTCTCGTGGATAACAGGCATGTTTTTTCCTCCTATTTTATTAAGGTTTTAAGGTTTTCAGTCAGTTTTGCGGCGTTGAGGCCATAGGCGTCCGTGAGTTCCTCATATGTGCCGGAATGGATATAGTGCGGGATGAAATCTTTGCCGGTCGTGTTAATGGCGATAACCCTGTTGGCGTCAATGGCGCGCTTGTTTTTGAACAGGGTCTTCATCAGGTTAATGTAGATAAAACCGTTGTTCTGCTCGGCTATAACAAGGGTTTTGCCACTGTCATAAAGCTCAAGCAAGGCCTTTTCATCGATGGACGGCATATCGACGACGCCGACCGCAAGCCCCGCTTTGCCCAGCGCCTCGGCGCACACCAGAGATTCGTGCACCTGGCGCCCGCTGCTGAGTATGACGGCCT
>JAITVU010000249.1 GCA_031285645.1 Oscillospiraceae bacterium
GAAACCAAGGCGCGCGCACTCGTTGACACGCTGCTGTATATGGCTCACCGAGCGAATCTCACCGGCCAGCCCGATTTCGCCGAAGGCCGCGACGTCATCGGGGATTTGCCGGTCAAGCAAATTGGACACGAGCGCCAGCGCCACAGGCAGGTCAGCCGCCGGCTCATCCAGCCTGAGGCCGCCGACAATGTTGACATAAGCGTCCAGATTGCCGAAAAAATAGCCGCCGCGCTTTTCAAGAACCGCGATGAGGAGCGCCGCGCGGTTGAAATCAAACCCCGTGGACATGCGCCTGGGCGTGCCGAAGGCGGTTTTGCTCACGAGGGCCTGCACTTCCGCCAGGATGGGCCGCGTGCCCTCCATCACACAGGCGACGCATGTGCCCGACACGCCGGACGGCCGTCCGGAAAGGAGCATGAGGGACGGGTTCTCGACGTCCGACAACCCATCCTCATCCATTTCAAACACGCCGATTTCGTTTGTGGAACCAAATCTGTTTTTAACCGCGCGCAAAATGCGGTAGGACGAGTGGCGTTCCCCTTCAAAATAAAGCACCACATCCACCATGTGCTCGAGAACCTTCGGCCCCGCAATGCCCCCGTCCTTATTGACATGGCCCACGATAAAGACCGGGATATCGCTGCTTTTGGCCATGTGTATGAGCAACTGCGTGCACTCCCGCACCTGCGTGACGCTCCCCGCCGATGATGAGAGCGCGGCGTGCGTCATGGTCTGGATGGAATCCACCATTACAATATCGGGCTTCGTATGGCTGATCGCGTGGATCACATTCTCGATATCCGTAATCTCCGCGATAAAGAGCTTGTCCCCCTCAAGGCCGATCCGCGTCGCCCGCAGCTTGATCTGCCGCGGGCTCTCTTCCCCCGCGATATAAAGCACCTGCTGCTTATCACAGAATGTTTTACATATCTGCAGCAGGAGCGTCGACTTGCCGATGCCAGGGTCCCCGCTGAGCAGCATGACGGAGCCGTCTACAACGCCGCCGCCCAGCACGCGGTTGAGTTCCTGCATGCCGGTGTCGCGCCGTATTTCCCGCTCGGGATCCAGCGCCGATATTTGGGTGACGACTTCCTCAATCCGGCGCATGGTCTCCGGCGCGGGCGCCGCGGATATGGCCTTCTCCGGCTGCTTAACATACTCGGAAAGCGTGTTCCACTCGCCGCATTCGGGACATTTTCCATACCACCGCGGCGTCTCAAAACCGCAGGCCGCGCATATATAGGCTGTCTTTGTTTTTGCTTTTGGGGGCATATTCTTTCCTCAGCTCTATGTATTTTTCGCTTAAAAGATATACTGTCGTCACTTAAAAACAGGCCGGACTGTTTTTAAGTGAATCTACGATATAAGCTAACTTCCTGATCCGCTGTTTACGGTTTGCCGCGGCTGTATGGCCGCGCCGTCTGTTGTATCCATACCGAGGAACTCCAGAATGGCCGCATATGTTGTAAAGGCAATTTTCGCGCGATAGTCGCCGTCGCTGAGCATTGCGGCGTCGCCGGGGTTGGACAGGAACCCGCACTCGACCAAAACCGCGGGGCAATCAACATTGTACATCAGGTACAAATCCTTGCCAGCCTTTTTTATCTGGCGGGTGTTGTCGTCCTGTAAATCCGACCTGAAGCGCTCCTGAATCAGCTTCGCCAGGCTTTCGCTCTGTTCGTTCTTAACGCCATAAAACATTTGGGCGCCGTGTGAGCTCGCGGAGCCAAATTTATTTTGATGAATACTGATAAAAATGGCCGACGGCTGCGCGTTGGCGATGGCAAGCCGGTTGCGCAGATCGGACGTCTTTTGCTTTTTCGTTCCCTGCACGCCCTCATCGTGAATAGAGATATCGGTGTCGCGCGTCATGATTACATCAAAACCGCTGACCATAAACATATCCCGCAAGGCCAGGGATATATCAAGGTTAATGTCCTTTTCCACAATGTCGCCCACACCGACCGCGCCGCCGTCTATTCCCCCGTGGCCGGGGTCGATGATGATCACGGGAAGCGATTCAATGTCGGCGACGACAGGGATGTCCCGCACAATCGAGTTCAGGGAAATAAGCAGCGATCCCGCCAGCAGTATACCCACAAGGGCGACAACCAATCTCCTGTATGTTTTCATAGCCGCGCTCCACGCCGCCTATGCCAGACTGTCTCTATTCTGTGCGCAAATAAGCGGTGGCCGCGTTTACGGCGGCGGCGCGCCGAATTTTGTCATATGAGAATATTACGCGGAATTTCTAATATCCGTTATGACAAAATATGCGGCGAGACAGGCCTTATATGCCATTAAAACAATTCTTGTCTACGCGCCGGCACTGATGTGTTCGAGATGCTCAATAAGATCGGCGACCGCGCCGCCGGCGCACGGGCCCAATACAAGGTCGGCCCGGGACCTGACGGCGTCCGGCGCATCCCCGACAGCAGCGCCGATCCCGGCTGTTTCAAGCATTTCGATGTCGTTATAGAAGTCGCCGATCGCGGCGATTCGCGCCATATCGTACCCGCTTATTTCGGCGAGCTTAAGCAGCGCCGTGCCTTTGTTGACAGTGTCGGGCATCATCTCGATGATATTGTAGCCTGAAGGCGTAAAACGCACGCCGGGGCATGTTTTTTTGGCCAGATACGCCATGCTGCTGTCAAAATAGCCGTCCGGAATCAGGAGAAGGACTTTAAACCAGTCGTCGCGCACGCTCCGCCAGTCAACAGGATCGACATAGGCGCTGCGCCGGCTCTTCATGAGCCGCTGGACCAGCGCTGTTTCGTTGCGGATGTTGTAGTAATTGTCCTTTGTCATCACAACCATGCCGATTTGAGGGGACATGTCCGTGAGCTCATCGACATACGCATGGGTGTACACGGGCAAAGGCTGTTCCCAAAGCGACATTTCGCTGCCGAAATCATACAGGATACAGCCGTTGATCGCAGCGCAGGGCGCATTCACAGGCAGCGCCTCGACGAGATAACGAATCCACATGGGGGAACGGCCTGTGGCGATGGCAAATTTGCCGCCTTTATCCACAAAGCGTGTAATCGCCTCGATGTTGCGGGGCGGAACCGCGCCGTCCGGCGTAATAAGCGTGCCGTCGACATCACTCATGATA
>JAITVU010000329.1 GCA_031285645.1 Oscillospiraceae bacterium
CAGATACTCCTGCTGGCTATCCAATCCGAATAAACTTACCGCCGTGTTGTTCGTTTCGATGTTCCTTAACTTTTTATCCCATAGATTGAAGCCGAGAGGCGTCGCGTTCGTCAAAAGCCCGATGCGGTGATATGCCTCGCGGATCTGAACCGTCTGCTCGCCGCGGCTCACGGCGGCAGCCATCATGAGGCTCATGGACTGCAGGATATCCACTTCATCCGCGTCAAAGGAACGCTCCCGGCTGCAATCAGAAAAACCGACGAGCCCCCAAAACTGCTCCCGCACAAATACCGGGATTACTAGGACGGATTTTGTCTCAAACGGGGCGAAGAACACCTGTATGGGCGACGGCAAAGCGTTGACCGGGCCGTTCATGCACTCGCCCTGCCGGAAACGGTTATCCCACCCGTCGTCCAGCCCCCAGGGGAACCGCATTCCGGGCATGATAGCTGATTTCACGCTGCCGGCGTCGCTGACCCACGCGCTCCTGCAGAAAAAATATTCGATGTCGTCCACTATCTCGTTCTGTGTGATGTATGCCTGATCTATGTTGACGCACTGACCAAGGAGCCTGAGACTTTCCGTAAGCGCGGCCTCAATATCGCCGTCCTCCGCCGTGCCGAACAGGGTAAAGGAGACGCGCCGGCTTGCTTCGAGCAGGTTGTCACGGTGTTTTATTTCAGCCAGCATCTTTTCTTGCTCGCGCAAATCGCGCGAATACGCCGCGACTACATAATCGCCCCCGTAGGGGATGCGAACCATCGTCACCTCGCAGGGGAGCGGCGTCCCGTCGGACAAGCGGTACAGCCAGTCGTATGTACATTCGCCTTTTTCAAAGGCTTCGGTTATTGTCTCCTTAATTTTATCGCGGGTGGTCTGCCCGTCAGGCTGGCATTCCGGGGAAAGCTCGAAATATCGATCGAGGTATTCCCGTTTATCTTTCAGCCCAAACAATTTGACCGCCGCCTCGTTGCCCTCAATCAGTTCAAAGCTCCTGTTCCACAGGCGGCAGGCGAGGGGCGTGGCGTCCATCATAAGCCGAACCCGCTCATGCTCTTCCTGAATGGCGTCCGCCTGCGCTTGGATTGTTTTGTTCAGTTCCGCCAAATCCTGATTCTTGCGCTCTATCTCCTTAAACGGCTGCGAGGTTACCCGGGACAGGAAAAACGCCGCGGCTACCCCGAAAATCAAGAATACCACCGCAGAGGAAAGCTGCCCTCTCAGTGCGTCGGCCTGTGGGCTTGCGCTAATCGGCACGGTCACCGCGACGCACCATCCAAGCGCCGAACTGTTGATGCGGCTGTGGGCGCACATGTACTCCACGCCTCCAAAGGTATACTGCTCTACCCCCTTGTCCGACGAAAGGATTTTTTGAACCAGTTCGCCAATCCCTTCGTCCGCCCCGCCGGAAGTATCACCGCTGTTCAGCACATAGTCGTTCATAGCCTGAACGCTGTCCTGATCTGTCGCGCCGATAAACATCCCTACCTCGTTAAGCATAAAAATATTGCCGGTCTGCCAGAGCCGCTGTTCGGACAGCATATCGGAAAAAGTCTGCCCCGGCATTGTCACGGCAAGTATGCCGCCGTCGCCCATAGGCGTATAGACGTTCATCACAAATTCGCCGTTCGCGGAGCAATAGAACGGGCTGGAAATGATGGTCGCGCCCTCCTCGTAAACCATTTCTAGATAATCCGCGTGCAGGTTCAGGTCATGCTCATGAGCGGGGACGCTATAGCTGGCGATCAGGCCGTCCCGGTCGAAGACCGCCAGAGCCGAGATATCGGTATATTCATTGTATTGCTCCGTCATGAGCCCTGCCAGCTCCGCGTCGGAACCGGCCGGGCGAAGACGGGCGGCCACGGTGATAGCCTCAGTTTTCATCAGCTCCATTTTTGTGCCGACTAGCCTGTCCGCTATACCGATGGCAAAATCCAGATCCTGTTCGATGGTTTGTTCGAGGCTCCTGCTGGTGAAGTACAAACCGGAAAAAAAGTTGGCCGCCGTTGTGATGAAAACGGTCAGGATAATCAATATGATAGTCTTAGCCCGCATTGACATGGTATTACACCCCTTCGACTCTAAGCCCTACTAATCGTGCGGATCGAGGAGCTTTTCTTGTAAAGTACACAACATCGGAAAAATGAGGTTCCGCGTTCGTACAGATTTTAAGCTACTCCGTTACGCCAATTGTTATCTCCGTCTGCGCGTAGCCGGTCGGCCCGGAGAGAGGCGCACTGCCGCTGCCATCGTCAATGGAATACCGGAAGGTGACTTCCCCGGTATAGCTGCCTGCCGGAACCGGCGTCATCCACGGATATTTTTCCTGCAAAACGCCCCATTCCATATTGGCGATGTAGGTTCCGTCCATGTCGTACAGTTCCCGCGCCGCTGTCTCAAACTGCTCCGGGTTCTGCTCTATCGTCATGACGTACACGACAAAGCTGACGGATTCCCCCGGCGCGAGCGGCTTTGTCACGAAATCGCTGGTGGCCGCGCCTAAGCGATCCTCCGGCCACACCCAGGTCAGCTCCGGTACGCTCCACGACAGGGCGTCCGGTATCGTGTAGCCACCCGAACCCTGGACATACGAGATAGTCTGGTCTCCGTTGTTGGTAACCGTGACCGCGATCGGTACGAAGCTCCCCGGCAGTATCGCCTTGCGCTCCAGCACGGCGGCAGTCAGCGAGAGATCGGCGTATTCGTTCAAAACCAAATCCTCCAGTGTAGCGACAGAATCAGGGGGCGTCTCGCTTGCGGAACTTGCCACTTCGCTGGAAGCCGGGACTTCGGAGGGCGGCTCGTCCGGCATTTCAGGCTCGTCCGACGCGCTTGTGTTTGACGTTGATTCCGTCGTCGCGCTTTCAGATGAGGAGGGGGGCGCGTCCTCGCTTTGGGGCGGGGCTTCGCCGCCGCAGGCGGCAAGCGAAAGCATGAGTGCGAACACGGTGGCAAAAGCAAATGTTTTAGAGGTTTTCATTTTGAGTCATCTCACTTTCAAGTTATTCACGGGACAGGCGTAATGGCTCATCCCGCAGCTTATAGCTTAAATCCCTAAAGCTTCTCTGAAGTTTCGTCACGATATGCTGATATCGAGGATTTTAAACTTCAGGATCATCCCGTTGGGGACAAGAACCTCAACTACGTCGCCCTTTTTATGGCCAAGCAACGCCTTGCCCACAGGGGATTCATCGGTGATGGATTCAAGGGCGGAACGTCCTGATTCCACGGCGCTTGCGATTCTGTAGGTCGTTTCCTCGTCATAGTCCATATCGAAGATCGTAACAAGCGTCCCGACAGACACGCTATCGGTGGAAAGCTGTTCTTTTTGCAGCAGCTTTGCTTTTTTCAGTTGCTCCTCCATTTGAGCGATTCTTGCTTCCAAGATGGCTTGATCGTTTTTGGCTTCATCATATTCGCTGTTCTCGGACAAGTCGCCGAAGCCTCTGGCCACACGGATTTTTTCGGCAATCTCCCGGCGCCGCGTAGCACGCAGCCAATCCAGCTCCTTTTTCATGTCGTCATAGCTTTCAACCGTCATCAGAATTTCAGTATTCATGTTCCGTACTCCTCGATAGATATATTGCAGGTCTTTTCAAAAACCATGAACCATCAACTTCCGCTGCCGCCTCCGCCTGTTTGCGGGTTATAGTTGACGCCGCCGGTCAGCGGGTTCCTGTTGTCCGTGTGCGGAGACGCCTCTTCTCCTTCAACGTTGACGGTGTTTTTGAACGTGACCTGCGCGTCCGCCGAGAAATACAGCTCCCGCGTTCTCCCGGCGCTTGTTATGCCAGCTTCCGGCCGCGAGTCAACGGAATATGTTGTCGTATATCCGGCAGTATCCAGCTCGGCAATTTGATAGAATCCGCCGTACAGATTTTGAATCGTTGCCGTTTCATTGTGCCGCAGCAACAGGATGGTCGGCTTGCCTTGCTCATCCGATATGATGCGATCCTCATCTATGCCGTTCCCCGTGACTTGCATCGCGCCGGGTGTCAATTCAATCGACAGCGGGACGAGGCCTGTGCCGTAACGCGAATTGGGTTCGCCCGTATTGACGATCTGAAACCGGAACAATTTCTGGCTTTCGTCATCATCAATGCTGCCCGCGACGGTTTTACGGATATGCAGGTCAAATCGCGGGGGCTCGTCAGGATCCGATGGATCATCATCGTCATGGTTGCCGCCACCACTCGGAGGCGTATCGCCGCCACCTAGAGGCGTATCGCCACCGCCCGGAGGTGTATCGCCGCCGCCCGGAGGTGTGTTACCGCCACCTGAAGGTGTGGTTGTATTTTTAATAGCGAGGGATACCGACCCGTCACCATTTACAATGAGATCACCCTGTTCAATCCCCGTTGGCAGGGGAGCAGCCAAAGTATACGACATCTCCCCCTCTATATTTCGAGTGGCTTTGATCCATATTGAGCCGCTAAGTCCGGCATAGCCGGATGGTGGGTTTGTCTCCTCAATCTTCAAATAAAACTCATCTTCATCCAAGCGATACTCAAGGCTTGCGATGCCCGTGTTCGACGTAGTCAGAAAGGGAACTTGTTGCCCATTTGTGTCGAGCAGCGTCTCCATCGCGGGGCTTTGACCACTAGGGTCATCGGTCGTATAGAAAATACTAAATGTGGCGGGAGCCGCAACAGGATCCCCGGCCGCGTCCACTTTGCGGATATTAAGTCTGTGGTCTACGGTAGTCTCAACCGTTCGTCCTGCAAAAGTATTGGTAATTTGGGTGCCGTATTTCACATCCTGATGTACCCTTGCCTTAAACTCCACTGTTATAAGGTTGTCCGTAGTAATATCAGCCAGATCATTGGTAATAAATAGCTGATGATTTGTTTCATTGTAAGTGACCGAAAGACCTACTCCACTAGCGGTTGCGAAGTAAGAGCCACTTGTACTTACATACTGGTCGCCATGTTTTATACGGATTGTGCCGATAAGTAACTCCAGATACTGGCTGATGGAATCGTATACTCGCAAAGCATCTTTATCAATAGCATCATTGCCACTTTTCTTGAAAGGGAGCTCGTATAGGAGGGTTGTAGCTCCGCCATGCGCCACAAATTGATGGCTGACCCTTTTGGGATCCGCTGTAATAGCAGCGCTGCTGCCTCCTCCTGTAAATGTGTACTCGCCGGTGGCTGTGTCAGATGATAATTCATAGGTGGCATTATTGGTAAATTCAAGAACACCCGTATCCTGCGGTAACCAGCCTTGGTTAAAGTAAATACGATATTTGATGGTAACCTTTGATCCGTAGAGCGGATTGGCAGTGGCGTTGACATTGAATTCCACCTCGAAGGACTCCTGCGCTTCTACATCATTGTCGGTAGCAGGGTCTACGGAAAGCGTAAAGCTGGCCGTGCTGTCACTAGGAGCTATGTACGCAAAGGAAACCGTGCCGTCCGAATTGGACACAGTCTGTTTCGTCCAGCTGTTTGAGGGAGTTGTGTCGTCGTATTCCTGTATGGTTGTCTCGCTTACAACTTCGGCGCGGGTCACATAGCCTGTAACGTGGTTGCTGTACAGCGGGACGCAGGGGTCATCTTCACCCCCCTGCCAGTCATTACTGCGAGAGGGTACATAGGCATAACCTTGCCCAGCGCCGCCAGACTGGTATGTATTGATGGTGTAGAAGCTTGCGGTGTTGGTACCCGGGTCGATTTTGTAGCCGATGGAAAACGAGCTTGTATACGACAGCACATCTTCGCCATTACAGTCTTTTTTAAGCCTTTCGGCGATGGAGTCTGAAATGTAAATTCTAGGATTTGATTCCGCTGTAACTCCTGACGCATCCCTTCCCTGAGCGGACTCGATGGCTCTGATCTTTTCGAGGTACCCAGTTGCTGTTCCGGCGT
>JAITVU010000357.1 GCA_031285645.1 Oscillospiraceae bacterium
CGCGCGTATCCCGCACTGTTTTAATGGACGCGGCAAAATAGCCGACTTCGCCGGCCGAAATCTCGCCTGTCGCAACAAGGCTCGTCGCGCCCATAACGCCCGTTTCCACCACGTCAAACTCGGCGCCTGTCGCCATCATTTTGACCGCCATGCCGTTTGTAATTTTACCCTGCATCACGCGCACGTACACAATGACGCCCTTGTAGCTGTCGTAAAAAGAATCGAAGATCAAAGCCTGCAAAGGCGCGTCCGCGTCGCCTTTTGGCGGGGGCACGTCCCGCACGATCATCTCGAGGACAGCCTCGATGTTCTCCCCGCTCTTGGCCGATATGCGCGGCGCTTCAAGGCACGGGATGCCGATGATATCCTCGACTTCGTGCGCGACTCGCTCGGGGTCCGCGGCGGGCAGATCGATTTTATTGATCACGGGCAAGACTTCAAGATCATGCTCAATGGCAAGATACGTGTTCGCGAGCGTCTGAGCCTCTATCCCCTGCGACGCGTCCACGACCAAAATCGCCCCCTCGCAGGCCGCGAGCGAACGGGACACCTCATAGCCAAAATCCACATGTCCGGGCGTATCAATCAGGTTGAGCGTATACTCTTCGCCATCGCCCGCCTTATAATGCATGCGCACGGCGCGGGCCTTTATCGTGATGCCCCGCTCGCGCTCGATATCCATATTATCGAGCAGCTGCTCGGACATGTCGCGCGCAGCGACAGTGGATGTGCGCTCCAGAAGCCTGTCGGCCAAAGTGCTTTTGCCGTGGTCAATGTGAGCAATGATACAGAAGTTGCGAATTTTTTCACGCCGGTCAGCCATGGGGTGCACTTCTCCTTAACATAATAAAGACCATTCCTTTCGCAAAGCTCAGGCACAAACAGACCATGAAAAGGAGTGGTCTTTTTGTGCGTCAACTTTGGTTGCCGCCCCGCAGGCGGCGAGAAATTGGCACATCTGAATATAGCGTGATCTTTCACGCTAAAGCCCCTTTACATGTGAAGGCAATCATAAAAAGGGCCTTTGCTTCAATCGCTGCACTTTCAAACAACAGTCAATAACAGTGTAGCGGCTATGAGACAAAATCAACGATTTAGCCGGGATTGACGGGTACCGGCCCTTACAAAGAATAACTGATCTATTATAGCATAAAAAGTGCCCGGCGTAAACAGCTTCGCTCCGGGCACTGGTAGCTGTACAGGTTTAAACTTACCAGATCGTTTAAAACGAAATTACTATGAAACGGATAGTCATCCGTTTCAAGGGCATCCCCTTATTTGGTAGTAAGTAGTACAGTCACCGCGTCGCTGTGGAGTCAAGGGTGACTTGCTTGTAGGTTTTTAACCCCGTAGAAAATGCTTATACTGTGTGTTTGCATTTTAATAATATAGATGCAATTTCTTCTGTAGTCCCAACTAATTGAACCACTTTCGGATGAAAATAAAACGACGATGCATTATCGTCACATTTAAAGTACGTATTATCCGCGTGGCATAGAAAGACGATCTTATTAAGCGCTATCGCCATCCCAAATTCCGTGTGTGTACCTCGACCTTGAGGCGTTAATACAATGACGATATCGGCGTTCGATACACCCTCAGATTCTTTTATTGCGATGGATTTTAAGGTTTCCTTATCCGTTTCTTTTACAGAACCCTGTTGCACCCACTCATTTGTCCAATCATAGGTGTGTACCCATCCGGCTGTCTTCATTTTTGTGGAAAGAAACCTTACTTGCACGTAATTTTCCAATCTGGAAGCAATATAAAACTTCATTCTTGTCCATACCACCTGACATAAGTTTTCTACAGGCATCACACCGATTTTATGCCTTTGTTGACCACTGACGAACCTAAGCGATTTACCCAATCAATACGCACCGTTGCCCTTTCCGGAACTTTCAGTAGCGCGCCAGTATATAACGGTTTATGATATAGCGCGGCCAGTGATTGAAAGGACGGCGCAGCTGATCAACAAGGGCCGTATAACACCGCCGGACCGCCTCCCGCTCCTCCGTGTCAATATCCGCGGGACCATAACAGGCCCGGGAAAAAATATCCGCGAGCGCGTTTGCGCGCAGCCCCGTCCCCGTAAATATTTTGGTCCCTTCGGCCCTGTACGCATAGGCATAAGCTGTTTCATTGTCATACATGGGCAGGCCGAGCTGGGACACAGCGCCGACAATCCGCGTGAAATAGTCAATAACGGCGGCATTGCCGGATAACGTGTCCACTTTTTTAAGCCCGGCATTGTAGCGCCATACCATTAGGCCCACAAAACAGGCCGCAAGCAGCGACGCTATTAAAAAGCCGCCCAGAACCGCGCGCACAACCCGCTTCATATCGATATCCGGCATGCCCGCCGTCCCCTCCTGCTCATTCATCCGCGCCATCTCAAGCATCATTTCATTTGTGTAATAATCGTCCTCCGTAAGTTCCTCGTCCATAAAGTAGTCGGGGTAGACACGCTCCATATCCGAAAACTCACTGTTCTCCCCGGCCTCATACATCGATGTGTAAAACGGCGCGGTCGGCTCGAAATTCATCCAGCCAAACCCGGGGAAATAGGCCTGGACCCAGGCGTGGGCCTGCTGGTTCGTCACGGTAAAATGGCCGTTGCCATTGCGCTCCCGCGGCGTGACAAAGCCCTCGACATACCGGGTCGGCACACCGGCGCAGCGCCCCATCACGGCAAGGGCCGTCGCGTAGTAAACGCAGTAGCCCTCCCGGCCTTCAAAAAGAAAATAGTCGACGAAATCCGCTTCGGGCGGGACATGGCCCGGATCCGTCGTATAGGGGAAGCGGGACAGGTAACGCTCAAGCGCCTTTATCTTTTCATACGAGCCGCTCAATCCCGCCGTCAGTTCGCCTGTTAAATCGCGCACGCGCTGCGGCAGCGCCGTCGGCAAGCTGAGATAGCGCGCCATGTCGGCCCCGCTTCGCGCCGCTTCGGCGCTGCCCGCCAGAATATTTTGAAAATAAGGGCTCGCGTAGTCCCAGGCGATATATTGCTGGGTGTAATACGTATCCCGCGCCAAGGTTTTATCCGCCAGAATAACGCCCTCCCCGTCCCGTCTGAGAGCCAGAATATCGGATATCCAGAGGTCCTGGGGAAAAGGCGGCGTAAAAACCGTGCTGGTCCCGGCATCGCCGACACGTATGGTGACGGACTTCTCCTTCATATCATAATAGCGCATAAAATACCGCTGGGCGCGCCGCACATCCGCCGCATAATCCGTCGTGACATAACGGCCGTCCTCACCGGCGGACAAGACGCCGTTTTCGCCGACGTCACTTGTCCACGCCATGCCTGTATACGTATCGCTCACACGACCGCTTAAATAGACGGGTTCCTCACTCTCAACCTCCATCACGTACTCATCGCCCAGGCGCATAGGGCCGCCAAGCCTGCTGCCGTCCCCCGAAAAAGCGGCCGCCCGCTGCGTGGTGATGTTCAGCAGGCCGCCGCCTCTGCCACTGAACTCGAAGGGAACTGTCAACGCCGCCGCGTCGATATCCGGCTTCGGGAGCATCCAGGAAACGGCGAACAGGGCGAGACACACCGGAAACAGAAGCATTATATAGGCGGGACTCTGCTTCATCCGCCCCTTTTCTTTTGAAACGGTAAAGAGGTTCAGCCGCTTTACGAGGAGAACAAGCAGGCAGAAAATGATAATGCGCACCGCTTGCGGGTCCGTGCCCCACTGCATATAGGTCGGCACGCCCACAACGCTCAACGCCAACAGCGCGGGTGTGAAAAAGCTAAAACAGATCCGGATGTTGAGCGCGGATAAAAAGGTCATCATCAGCGCGAGGCCCGCGCCAACAGCGCCGGCATACCGCGTGTCGTAAGGCAGCTTGTAATCGAAAAACAGGACCAGTTCCGCGATATAGGCCCGCAAAGACTGATACCAGCCCACATTAAAACCATTCATGCGCAGGTAAAAAACGACGCCCAAAATTGCGACCGTCAGCACACCCATCAGGATAAAAAATGTGCGCCTGTTATAGAAAAGGGCAAAGAGGAGGACTGTGGAAAAAGCGCAGAGGGCAAACGTCTCCATTTGGGGCACATCCAATATCGTCGCCGCGATGACGGCGCGCGTCAGCCCATAAGAAAAAAATGTGCCGATTAAAAAGAAAAATGAAAAATCAGCCAACCGGGCTGCT
>JAITVU010000375.1 GCA_031285645.1 Oscillospiraceae bacterium
GTGGTGGTGGATCGGGCTCATTTTAAAGAGCCGTTTCGGGGTGCCGGTCAGGGCGCGCGTCGCCTTGAAGTAGAGCGTTTGAATGATGACGGAAAGCCCCTCGACAATATAGATGAAACCCATAAAGATCAGGAAGGCCGGCAGGCCTGTGCCAAAAGCCATCGCGACGACACAGCCGCCGAGAAACATGGAACCCGTATCGCCCATAAAAATCTGGGCCGGGTTAAAGTTCCACACGAGAAAACCGATGCAGCCTCCCGCCACAGCCGCCGCGAACATATTGATGCCCGGCATAAAGAGGATAGCCGATATGGCCAGAAATCCGAGCGATACCACAAAAGTCACCGAGCTGCAAAGACCGTCGACACCGTCCGCAAAGTTGACCACATTGACCATGTAAGAGACGCCCAGAATCGCCAGCGGATAATAAAAGAGCCCCAGATTCCACTGTCCCAGAAACGGGATGTTCACGATGGTGGACGTGTCTCCCGCCAAATAAAGGCCGAGAATATAAACAGCGGAGATCACAATCTGGAATACAAGCTTCTGCCGGGCCGAAAGGCCGAGGTTTCGCTTCTTGATGACACTTATGTAATCGTCCACGAAGCCGACCAGGCCAAACGCCAGCGCCATCAGGAGGCCGAGCACAATCCGGACATTTTCGAGCAGCGACCCCATATAAAGCGGATTAACACCGCTGAGCAGCATCAAAAACCCCACGACAACGCCGGATGTGATGCCGATGATGAACATAAGGCCGCCCATTGTCGGAATGCCCTGCTTGTTCTTGTGCCACTTGGGGCCGATATCAAGAATTGTCTGGCCATATTTGAGCCTTCTCAGCAACGGGATCAGCCACAAACCCAGTAACGCCGTCACGGCAAAAGCGATACCGGCCGCCGCGAGCATCGGCATGTCTTTCACGTAATCAATCCTTTCGTTATAGCTGATTACTTAAAATTCGAGCAAACTTTAAGTCGCGTCTTTCGCCGCGCGTCGCCATTTGATGGCGTCAATCTTGCCGTATGGTCAATCCCGCGCCAACGCGTGGCGGCGGACATACGCCCACCGTATCAAAATGCGTCGCGTTTTGAAATTGATTGACCATTAAGTCTGACAGCCCCCTTACGGCGCTGCCTGCCCATTTGCCCCGAGAAGGGCATTGTCTTATGCGCTCACAGCTCTTTATAGATCATCTCTATGACGTCCTCGAGCTTCATTCCACGGCTCGCTTTAAACCAGACAATGTCCTCGGGAGCCAATATCTCCTTAAGCGCGGCGAACAGCGCCGCCTTGCTGTCAAAATGCCGGGCGTCCGCCATACCGGCCGCTTTGGCGCCCTGTACATACGCAACGGCCATGGTGCCTGTGCAAAGCAGATGGTCGACACCGCATGCAGCCGCGATCCGCCCGGCGTCAAGATGCGCCTGCTCGGCCACGCGGCCCAACTCCAGCATGTCGGACAACACGGCGATCCTTTTGCCTGTGCAGGCGAGATGTCCCAATGTTTCCATTGCCGCGCGCATGGAGTCGGGGCTGGCATTGTAGCAATCCTCGACGACCGTATAGGAATTATGCACCACAATTTTCTGCCGCATACCGGCGGGACGATAATTTTTAAGCGCCGCAACGGCGATATGGGGCGCGACGCCAAGGCTGACGCCGACGCAGAAAGCCGCCAGAGCGTTGTATACGTTGTGCTTGCCCATACTTGGGATCTGGGCGTCAAAGCGCCTTCCGTCATAACTGATCTCAAAAGTGGTATGGGTCGAAAATTCCCTGATCCGCGACCCCCTCACAGCGCAGTCCTGTCTTTCAATAGCGTAAAAGACCGTGTTCAGCTCATCGTTTGCGTAAGCGCCGAGCATATCGTCGTCCCCGTTGAGAATCAACACACCCTTATCACGAAGACCGCGCGTGATGGAGAGCTTTTCGTCCCGTATATTCTCGCGGCTGCCCATGGCCTCCAGATGCGAGACGCCGATATTGGTGACAACGGCGATATCGGGGGCCGCCGCCATGGACAGCGGGGCAATCTGGCCCGGCCCGTCCATACCCATTTCAAACACGGCGACTTTATGCTCCGGCGTCAGGCGCAATATCATTTGAGAGAGCCCGACTTCGTTGTTGAGGTTCATTTCGGTCTTGAGCGTTTTAAATCCCGCCTCACAGACACAGGCGATCATTTCCTTCGTTGTGGTTTTACCCACGCTGCCGGTCACGCCAACGACCTTGACGTCCAGCGAACGCCTGTAAAGCCCCGCAATGTCAAGGAGCGCCTGTCTCGTATCCGAAACCCTGAGCAGGCGATCCCCCGGCGCCGGCACAGCGCCCGATACAACGGCAAAGGCCGCGCCCTTACTGAGCGCGTCAGCCACAAAAGCATGGCCGTCAAAACGGTCGCCGCACAGCGCGACAAAAAGACAGCCCGCGGGAATATCCCTTGAATCGGACGATACGGCGCTGACAGCCACATCGTCTCCCGTATACTCGGCGCCGACAGCCCGTGCGATTTGCTTGATGGAGAGTTGAGTCATAATAAAGCCCATGCCTCAGGCCGAACACAAAACGAAGATGAACTTCGCATGGGCTTCGCACCTGCCTTTCCCGTTTTTTCGGTGTTTCGCCTATCAGCGTCTATTTCTTGCTCTTATCCAGAAGCTCCGACACAATGACTTTTTCATCGAAAAAGATTGTGCCGTAATCCAACACCTGATAATCTTCATGGCCCTTTCCGGCCAGCACCAGAACATCGTCGTCCCGGCTGTTTTCAAGCGCCCATTTAATGGCGGCGTAGCGGTCCGCGATCACTTTATGCGCCACCTTGTGTTTTTTCAGGCCCGGCATCGCGTCTTCAATGATGCGCATGGGATCCTCGTCGCGCGGGTTATCGGACGTCAGGATGCAGAAATCGGCCAGACGCGCCGCCGCTTCGGCCATTTTAGGCCGTTTGGTCCTGTCCCTGTTCCCGGCGCAGCCAAAGAGGACGACGACGCGCGCCGGCGCGAACGCGCGCACAGCCGTCAGCATTTTCTCAAGACCGTCCGGTGAATGCGCGTAATCCCTGATCACCGTGTAGGGTGTTCCGGTTTCAAGGATCTCCATGCGCCCCGGCACACCCCGGCAATTAAGCAAGCCTTCAATAACGTCGTCGTAATCAAGTCCGGCCGCTATACACGCGACGGCTGCCGCCAGGGCGTTTGAAACCGAGAAGAGCCCCGGCATCGCGAACTGCACCCTGGTGAGATCGGAGCCGTGCAAAAGGACAAAACTGGATTGTTGCGCCGTGAATTTGATGTTTTTCGCCGTATAGTCCGCTTCATCATGCTGGCAGGAAAATGTCAGTTTGGGACAGTCCAGCTCCTCAAGAAGCCTCTGTCCATAGGTATCGTCGTAGTTGACGACAGCCACGTCGCACATCGAGAAGAGCTTTTTCTTGGCGGCGTAGTAATGCTCCATATCGCCGTGATAATCCAGGTGGTCCTGCGTCAGGTTTGTAAAGGCCGCCGCCGCGAAATGACAGCCCGCCACACGCTGCTGTTCAAGCGCGTGGGACGACACCTCCATGACGACATACTCGCATCCGGCGCCGTGCATGCGCTCAAACATGGCATGCAACTGATAGGGGTCCGGGGTTGTGTGCTTGGCGGGCACCACCATATCGCCGATCTCATTTTGAATGGTGCCGATGAGGCCCACTTTTTTACCGGCCTGTTCCAGAATATGTTTCATGATGTATGTGATACTGGTTTTGCCGTTTGTCCCGGTCACACCCAGCAGTTTAAGCTTCTTCGAGGGATTGCCGAAATAATTGGCGCAGGCGATACCCCAGGCAAAGCGTGTGTCGGTTACGATAACCTGCTTGTCGATCCCGAGATCCCGCTGCACAACAACGGCCGCAGCCCCGCTCTCCAACGCGCTGAGCGCATGGTCGTGCCCATCCATTTTAACGCCCTTTATACAGAAAAACACACTTCCCCGCTCAACTTGTCTGGAATCACATGTGATTGCCTTTATTTCGCCGTCTTTTTCTTTTGTTTCAAAAGGCACATTGTCCAGAAGCCGGTACAGGGTCATTACGCGACACCACCTTGTTGTAAACGCATAAATGCAAAATTATACGGAATTGATATCGACTATATGCTAAGACCTATGACAGGCGAATCAAAACATTTAACCGCCGATTTGAATATATATGGCAAAGTATGCAGCAAAAATCATCTTCTATGATACTATATAATATATTTGTGAATTTTTTTGGCTTTATCTGTTATTGGGAGGGCGCTTGTATGACTGTTCTCGGCATATCGGGCACGCCGCGAAAGAATGGAAATTCCGAAATACTCCTCAGCGCCGCCTTTAAGCCGTTTGAATCCGCGGGCTGGGATATATGCAAAGTCTTATTATCCCAAATGGACATTGCGCCCTGCTCGGGCTGTGAAACCTGTATCGAACGCCGGTCCTGCTCAATACGGGACGATATGGCTTATATTTATGACGCCTATGAAAAATGCGATGCGGTCATTATTTCCTCGCCGACTTATTGGCGAAATGTCCCGGCTCAACTCAAGGCCGTTTTTGACAGGACATTCGCCTTGAATCACAAAAAGCCGCTTATGGGCAAACTGGGCGGCGCGATCGCCGTCGGACGGGGTTCGGGCGCCGGACAGTCCATCGTCCTCAACGTAATCCACAACTTCTACCTGTCGAGCGGCGCGCTCTGCGTGCCTGGGGAGCTAAACGGCGTGACAGCCGTCGCGGACAAACCCGGGGATATTTCGGAGCAGCCCCGGCGCTTAAGGCAGGCTGAAATACTGGGAGAAAACATACTTAAATACATGGATATTTATCATCGCTCCGCTTAACCGGCTTAAGAAACGGCGGAAAATCAGTATGACAGCGTTTGGAGGAAAGCGTTTTAATGCGGTTTTCTCCAAACGCGTTGTCAGGCTGATTGACTGCGCACTTCTTTACGCAGCCGGCTATCCGGCCGGCTGCGCCTCCTCCGCCTTTTCGATCAGCGTGATGATTACAATATCGCCTGTTGTCGCCGTTTCCCCGGCTAAGGGCCACTGCTGCTCGACAACTGTTTGGGCGCCGTCCCTCGTTACGCCCTGAATTTTTATGTTAAGGCCCTGCCCGACAAGCAGCTTGTTGGCTTCCTGGGCTGTCATACCGACCACATCCGGCACCGTGATATCGGTCTTGAGCTTTTCTTCCTCCGTATAGAGGATGACAGTGCCGCCTTTAGGCATTTTTTCCCACTCCTGCGGAATCTGGCGGATGACGGAGGCTCCCTGACCCACCATCCTGGTCTGAAGGCCCAGCAATGTCAGCTTTGCCTGTGCGTCGTGCGGCTTCATACCGACAAGCTCAGGGACTTCAACCTCGGTCTGCGCAAGCTGTTCTTCCGTATATTGCGGCTCATAGCCGAGATAGGTGAGCATATCATTGAGCACCGCGCCCACGATGGGCGCCGCGATTGTGGAACCAAACGCCTGGCCCTCCGGCTCGTCGAGCATGACGAGCACGGCGTATTGCGGGTCCTCCATCGGCGCGAATCCCACAAAGGACAGAACGTTTTTATCGCCGGCCTGGTCCAGTTTTTGGGATGTCCCTGTCTTGCCGCCGATGCGGAAACCCGGTATGGCCGCGTTGCGCCCGGAACCGCCGTCGACAACCTGCTCAACCAGATAACGCATGGTTTCGGAGGATGTCTCGGAGATCACCTGCCGCTGAACGGTGGGCTGCGTTGTTTCAATGACATTGCCGTCCGCGTCCACCACTTGCTTGAGAATATAGGGCTGCATCAGCTT
>JAITVU010000389.1 GCA_031285645.1 Oscillospiraceae bacterium
CGCTGGAAAAAGTAGCGGTCATGCGCGAGGCGGCGGAAAAAGAAGAGGATGACATCTGTACGCGTCTCTCATTCAATAACGATTCCCCCGAACTCTGCGCCTCTGTTTTTCTTCAGGGCCGGTATGCGGAAAAAACCGAAAAGCTCGCGCCCGGAACAGGGGATAAAGAACAGGAGCGCGCGCTGGCGGCTCTTTTGTTTAGCCTGCTCCGCGTCCGCACGGGACTGCGCCCGCCGTGGGGCATCCTCACTGGCATAAGGCCTGTGCGGTTCTGCAATGCCCTCATGGAACGGGGGCTTGACGAGCGGGCAGTTATGGATGCGCTGGTTAACGACTATGAAGTGATGCCGGAAAAAGCGGCGCTTGCCCTTGAAACAGCGCGCGCGGAGCGCGCCGTACTGGCTTTGAACGGGGATCGCGCGTTCAGCCTCTATATCAGCATTCCCTTCTGCCCCAGCCGCTGCCACTACTGCTCCTTTGTTTCCCATGAGATTGAAAAATGCGCTAAACTGATTCCGGATTACGTCCGGCTTCTCTGTGAGGAAATACGCCACATCGCCGAAACGGCGCGCGGATGCGGGCTCACACTCCAAACCGTTTACATCGGCGGCGGCACGCCCACGACACTGGACGCCGCCGATCTCGCCCGCATTATGGCCGCTGTGCGGGACAGCTTTGATTTATCCGGTCTGCTTGAATATACGGTAGAGGCCGGCCGGCCCGACACCATAACGGCCGATAAGCTCAGGGTGATCAGGGATTACGGCGCGACGCGCATCAGCATCAATCCCCAGACCATGCGGGACGATGTTCTCAATATAATCGGGCGCGCCCATACGGCGCGGCAGGTGTCCGAAAGCTTTCTGCTGGCGCGGGAAGCCGGTTTTGATGTGATCAACATGGATGTGATCGCGGGCCTTCCGGGCGACACTGAGGCCGGGTATTTGGACACGATCGATCAGGTTCTCGCCTTTAAACCCGAGAATATAACCGTACACACATTAACGCTCAAGCGCGCCTCGGCGCTGCGGGACGCGGGCGGCGCGCTTTCACCCATGGATGTGGCCGCGTCGCTTGAGTCGGGGGCCGCAAAGCTGCGCGGGGCGGGCTATACGCCCTATTATATGTACAGGCAGAAGGGGACGCGTGACAACCTTGAGAACATCGGCTACACGCGCCCCGGCCATGCCGGTGTTTACAATGTTTATATCATGGAGGAAGTGCATACGGTCCTGGCCGCCGGTGCGGGAGGCGTCACAAAACTCTGCGCGCCGCCCAGTACGGTCAAACGGGTGTATAACTACAAATATCCTTACGAGTACATCGCGCGTTTTGACGAAATGCTGCGCAGAAAGAGCGAGGTTGAGAATTTTTATGCGGGAACTGATTGATAAAAAATATTCGGCGCTGGAAATTGAATCGATCAACAAGCTGGCCCGGGAGGACCCGGCGGAACTTGTGCGCCGCTCCGAGGAGTATTACAACAATCAGGTGATGAAGGCGGCCAAAACAATCAGTGATTCAAGGGGGCAGTTTCGTTTTGTGCTGCTCTGCGGGCCGTCCGCTTCGGGCAAGACGACGACGGCGCACAAGCTCAAGCACCGCCTGATCGCGCTCGGAACAGGCGCCAGGGTGCTCTCGATGGACGATTTTTTCAAGGGTATGGAGCATTATCCGCGCCTTGCGAACGGCAAACCCGATATGGAGTCGGTCGAGACGCTGGATATGAATTTGCTCAACGCCTGCTTTGAAGCGCTGATGGATAAGGGCGAGGCCATGTTTCCCACCTTTGATTTCGCCTCCCAGGAGCAAAAGCTTGCGGTGCATCACGTCGAACTCACTCAAAAGGATGTGCTGATCATGGAGGGCATCCACGCGCTCAACCCCATGGTGCTCAAGGATATACCGGATGAAAACATCTTCCGCATCTATGTGAGCGTGCGGACCAAATTTGTGGATAACGGCGACAAGGTGCTGGTCCCCAAGGATATCCGCCTGATGCGCAGGATGGTGCGGGACAGCAACTTCCGCAACTACCCGCCGATCCATACCCTGCGCTACTGGGACCATGTTGTGGCGAGTGAGCGCGTCAACATCGATTTATACAGGGACGACGTCAATCTGAAAATGGATAACACGATCGACTATGAAGTCTGCGTCTGGCACCGCATGCTGCGCGGCGTTCTGGACAGCGTGGACATGAAGGATTACGAGGAGTACCCCCAGATGCAGAATATCATTGACGGTCTTCACCGCTTTGATGAGATCGACTATAAACTGATTCCAAAGAACAGCCTGCTCAGGGAATTTATCGGCGACGAGGCGTAAATCCTGCGTTTTCGGACTTTTTAATCATATTTTAATGGCTCTTGAACTATTAATTTACAAAAAATAAATGACAAAAAAAGCGCCGCATCGTATAATAGTGGCATCAGCTGAGTTTGAATCCGCAATATTCACATTTTACATGGGAAAGAGGGATATAATGAGCAAGTTTGATGAAATATTGGACGATGTGATCTATAAAGCGAAGGTGGCCGCCGATGTAGCGGGCAAAAAGACAAATGAAGTCGTTGAGTTCGGCAAGCTCAAGTACAAGGCGAAGCAGGTTTCGTGGGATATAGAAAAGGCCTATGCCAAGCTGGGCGCGCTCGTTTATGAGGCGCGCAAGAGCGACGAGAGCTTTGACGAGATCATCATGCTCGCGGTCGAGGAACTTGACAAGCTCAATGAGAGGCTGGACAGGCTGGAGGACAAACTGGCCTATATGAAGACCGACGACTATAAAAACCAGCGTGAAGCCGCCCGCACGGCCAGGGGAGACGATGCGGCCCCGGAGGCTGATAAAGCGGACGACAGCGCGCCCGATGAAGTCATCTTCGGCAAACCGGAAGACGACGGGAATGACGGGAATTAAGAAAGGCCCGTTTATACAGGCACACGTAAAAAGAATCATATATTTCAAGAAAAACGGCATGACTTTGCGTCATGCCGTTTCCCGTTTTCAATAGAGGATCAGTATTAGCAGAGATCATCCATGCTCGTAAAGGCCTCGGCCGTCATTACAAGGCCCAGTTTGTACCCGTAAATAAAGTTTTTTACGGCGGTGAGCCGGTCGGCTTCGCCCTGCGCATCGATATATTTCCGGAACAGGTCCCTGTCCTCCCCTTCAAGCCTGTCCAGCAATATCTTTTCGTTGAACACCACCAGTTCCATGGCCCGGCCATACTCGGAATCGCGCGAAAAAGACTGGTCATTCGGCGAAACGTTGCCGTATGCGAATTCTTCCAAAATGCTTGTCATTGTGCCCATCCTTTCGTTGTCATGCCGACATGCCTTGAAAGGAAACACGGCGCATGATATAATATTTGCGTCGTGGTAGCCCTTGGGCTGCTGTCGGCTGGTGGGGGACGGCGTGGTCTTTTGAGGGAGCGCGCCGTCCTTCCTTTTATTTTTTGAGATCATCCTTAAGCTTTTTGAGAGCACGCCGCACGGCCTCCATAGCGGAGATGTTTTCTTGTTCCATGTATGCGTCAAGAATCTCTTTGCTTTCAGCATCCAATCGGGCATTTACACGAAAATGCTTTGGATTGTCTGTCGGACGACCCATTTTTTTGTTGCCCATTATTCACCCCCTTATTATGGACACCATAAGTATAGACTATTGGCGCTCATAAGTCAAGACTTGTGTGCCGACATGCCTTGAAAGAAAACACGGCGCATGGTATAACATTTGCGTCGCGGTGGCCTTTCGGGCTTCTGTCGGCTGGTGGGGGACGGCGTGGTCTTTTGAGGGAGTGCGCCGTCCTTCCTTTCATTTTTTCTTGAGGCTGTCATGGACCATGTCAATCCCTTTGCGGACGACATCCGATGTCGTTGCACCCAGTGCTTCTTTGCACTCTTTGAGCTTTTGTTTTGTGTCGTCTCCGACCAAAACAAAAATTCTGTCTTTTAAGGGATTGTCAGATGGCGGACGCCCCATCTTTTTTTGCGCCATGCGGTCACCTCACTTTTCATGCGCATATTAAGTATATTATTATGCGCATGAAAAGTCAAGGGTTTTGCGGTGAATTGGAAAGAATGTTGTCGATTTTCTTGTGCCGACATGCCTTGAAAGGAAACACGGCGCATGGTATAATATTTGCGTCGCGGTAGCCCTTGGGCTGCTGTCGGCGGTCGGGGGGGCGGCGTGATCTGTGTGGGAGAGCGCCGTCCTTCCTTTCATTTTTCGATGAGCTTGTCCTTCAGCCCGATAATACCCCGCCGGGTTGCTTCCGCTCTGCCGACTTTTTCCTGCGCGCAATATTTATCAAGTACTGCAACGCATTGATTGTCAAGCCGTACATGAATGGAAGTCCCTTTCGGATTATCGGTAGGGCGGCCCATCTTCTTTTTTTCGGGCAAACAACTCACCTCACTTTTGTAGCCCGAAATCATATTATCATTAAGCAGCCCAAAAGTCAAGACTTGTGTGCCGACATGCCTTGAAAGGAAACACGGCGCATGGTATAATATTTGCGTCGCGGTTGCCTTTGGCAATTGTCGGCGTTGGGGAAGCGGCGGGTTCTTTGTAGAGGGAAC
>JAITVU010000005.1 GCA_031285645.1 Oscillospiraceae bacterium
GAAATCAGCAGGCCGTAAAGCGCGACGCCTTCGCCGAGAACCACGAAGATCAGGGATTTACCGAAAGACTTGGGATCCTCGCTCGTCGCGCCGATCGCCGCGGGCGCCGCCGATGCGACGGCAATACCGGCGCCCAGGCACGAGAGCCCCGTAACGAGCGCCGCGCCCAGATAGCCAAGCCCTGTGCCCGTGGACATGGCGTTGACAGCGCCGCCGACATCCTCAGTGGCGGCGAAGGCGATAAAATCGCCGATCGGCAGCATCACCATCAAAGCGCACACGCCGAAAAACGCGCAGAGATTGAATATGATCGCCCCTTTTGCCTTTTTGCCCGTTGTGATGCCCCTGTAAGCCGGAATCGCCGGCATCGCGAGCATCAATACTATTATGGCAGGAACGAGAAGCGTTAGAAATGTTGACATTTTATACACCCTTTCGAGTAAATACTCCGCAATATATTATTAAAGCCATGATGATGTTGATCATGAATACTGAACGCTGACAGGCGCAAACAAATCGCCGTTTTCGCCGTAAAACCGGCTGAACATCTCATAAAATTCAAGGCGCAATACCTGAATGCCCACAATCAGGCCCTCAATCAGCATGACAAAAACGTTGCCAATGATGATGACAATCGCCGAAACCCCGCCGGAATTCACCATCTGGGCCAGCGTCATGACGACGCTCATCATACCGGCGTGAACCAGAACGAAACCGCCGACGCGCAAAAAGCTCATCGTGTTGCTGATAAAGCTGAGGACGACTTCAAACAGTTCAAAGAATGTCTCCATAAAAAACGCGCCGAACCCATCGGGGAAGACCCGCTGATAAACCGTCCTGCGCCGCGCCGGACCAACCGGCGCGTACTTCTCGGGCACCGCCGACTGCGGGGGCGCGCCCACCTCGACACATTTTTTGATGAAATCCTTCGCGTCCTCGGTGGTGCGCAAATCGTCTTCGGGAATAAAGATACGCTCGAAATAAAGGTCATGGAATATGGCGTCAATTTCAGCCTTGTTGATGATGGCCGTCGCGTATATGAGCCATATATATTCCTGGTCCGTTTTAACGGGGTAGAGCATAAAGGGCTCGTTCGAGTAAAAAGAGAGCTTTTTGTAACTGTCTGTGGGAATGCGGCCGAAGCGCGCCGTCATAAAGGGGCTGGAGAAAAGTTCGGGGATATTGGCGTCCTTCTGGTCCAGCAATGTATTCTCAACAAGGTCGGCGTCATGACTGATCATTGTATCCTTGTTGACAAACTGGATATAACGCGTGATGGGCTCCCGGAAAAATATCACCAGCATCGGCAATACTATCAGGCCGAGGACATAGGGCGCCGTGAAAACGCTGTTGCCGGACACCATCATGATGGCGCCGAACAGGACGGACGCGTAAAAGACAAGGCCGCATAATCCGTTTGAGGAGAGAATCGCCCGTTCAAAGTTGCGCTGCTTGAGGCCGATGATCATGTTAAAGATAATAGCGGCCATGATGCTGACGGCCCCGAGGGCAATCGCCACAATCAAAATCTTTGTCGTCGTGTCGGGATGCAGCACCTCGATGGGCTTTTCATGCAGCCCGAGCACGTTTGTAAAAAACGGGTCGAGCAGATGCTCAAAGCCGAAAACAGAGCCGTACCAGAAACCCACAAACATGGATGAGATGCCGATGCGCGTCATAATCGCGCCAAGCTGCATGCCCATCTTCTTCCACATCAGAAGCCCCGCGAGCACCACGCATAAACCGTGGCCGAGATCGCCGAACATAACGCCGAAGAGAACCGTGTATGTGTACGCAAGGAAAGGCGTCGGGTCGATATCCTCATAAGACGGTGCGCCGTACATGTTGACGAACATTTCAAACGGCTTGACAAACCAGTTGTTGCGCAGCTTGACCGGAACGGGCAGCCGCTCAAGTTTAGAGGCGGGCTCCGCGATGATGGCGAGCCCCTCTATATGGTTGAGCCGCGCTATAAACGCGTCCTTGTTTCGCGCGAGAACAAAACCGATCAAGTGGAAGTGATCGCGTATGCTGACCACATATTTTCTAAGGTCGTAGGCGTCGTGAAGGAACTTGACCTGCGAATAGGCTTCAAGGAATTTCTCCTGTTCGCGCTGTACGAAGCCCTCGATCTCCTGCCCGGCCGCTTCAAGCATTGTCCGCTCGTCTTCAAGGCTCGCGCGGATCGCCGCCATGGCCTCGGCAGGCGTGCCCCTGACAAAATCCGGCACGCGAAGACGTTCAAAGTCGAGGGTGAAAAACATCTTATCGATGTCGTCCTTATACTCCTCAGCCGTGAAGTAGAGACACCAGACATGGCTCTCGTTCTCATCCAGCTTATAAAGCTCGTAGGGTTTATCCTCATAAATCTCAAGCTTCGGCACATTCGACGCCGGCAGGCGGCCGAAGCGGATTTTGAGGAACTCGTTATCCCATATGTTATCAAAATTAATATCGGACACATTGACATGGCCGAGCATCTCAAGCGCCGTTGTGTATGATGTGATCTCATCCATGATTTTGCGCTGTTTTTCAAAGTAGCCCGGATATTCCCGGCGCAAATCATTAAGATAATCATGGGTCATCTCAATATAAGTATCCCCGTCGTCCTCAGTCTTTTCATACGCCCTGTAAGCGGGCGCGATCTTAAGCTGTGACGCCATGTCGTTTATTTTGACGAGCAGCGCGCCGTAAGGATTGCGCAGCAAGGCGTTGTCACCGACGGAATACTCGCTCAGCTTCGCCGCGTATTCCGGCTGGAACATGCCCGAATCCAGGCAGAGCCTGAGGATTTCATCCAGATAGTCCACTTCGCCGTTTATATCGATGAAGGTCATTCTCTCAATGCCCAAAAGCGGCGCCACCTTTCATATGCAGATTGCGGTACGGTCCGCGACCGGAAACATACCCGCACAATATAATAATGTAATCAAACAAAACCCCGTCAAAATCGCCCGGTTCCGCTGTATATCAAATGATAATCAGATTTCGGATCTCGTCGGCCGGCAGCTTATAGCGTATGCCCTCTATGATGTTGATCACATTGTTTACTTCAATCTCCAGCAAAAGCATATAATTGACCACCACGACCATGGGCCTGACGGAGTAGCGAAACGCGCGGCTGCTCATATTGCGCTGCGCGCGGCTGAGGTTCACCGAAATTTCGCTCACATTGTCGTCCCAGTCGGGCAGAAACCGCTTGATGACGCGCAAATCCCTGATGCGCTGCGACAGCTCGAAATCGCTCGTCGCCTCTATGATGGAATCATAGGCTTTTTGGGGGATTTCCGTCGGCACATTGAGCATGGAATTCCTTATATGCTGTGGCGGGAACTCGAAAAATTTCTTGAGCCTGTAGGCGACTGAAATGTTGTGAAACGCGATCTGGCCGTAAATCACGCGCTCGAGGGAGCGGCGCGTGTCACCGCTGTAAGACTCCCTGATCATATCGAGAAGCGTTCTGTAGTAAAACTCCATCAGCGCCTTCTCGCACCCCGTGATATCGACAGGTTTATCGGATGTCGTGGGCCTGTAACGGGTGATAATGGCGTAGTAAGGCGCGTGTTCCACAGCGGCAATCAAATCGTCATAACGGCGTATCTTGGCCAGCGCGAAAAGATCAAAGGACATATATCGCGACAAATACGCGGGCAAGGCGACAATGTATCGGTCCATGGAATTGGCGTTTAAAAAGCGGATCGCCAGCAAAAGCTGGCGTATTTCGTTTTCCATCATGTACATGGTCAAAAAGAGTTTGTCGCCATATGAATATTTGAGCAAGCTCATATAAATATTAAGGTTGCGCCGGCGCACAAGTGTCTCAAGCTGCCCGCGATGAACCAGTTCTTCCTTCACCTCGGTCAGCGTGTTTGCGTACGCGGTGTTGTTTTTAAGATACGACGCCACATCGGAAATGGACTTGGCCTGCGAAAGGCTGGCGTAATCCTCCATGGTCAGGCGCTTGCCGTAAAGCGCCCGCACTTTCGCCATGACGGCGTTGTCGGCGTAGCTAATCACCCGCGCTCACCCGCTTTACGCACTGCTCAAACAGATACTGCTCCCATTTCTCATGCTCACTGTCGTATATATCTTCCATACGCTTTATTTTCTCGGCGCTTTCCTGGTTTGCCTTTGTTACGGCATCGTCAACAGCGGCGGTTTCGCTGCCGCGCACATCGGCGATATGCATCTCGGCCCTCTCCGTATACTGTTCGCGGATGCGCTCCCGCTCACGGCTGATCTCCTCATGCGTCCTCTCGTAATACTGCTTGGCCTCGTCGAGAATCTGCCTGGCCTGCCTGTCTACATCAAGCAGCCTGCTTACCACCGTATTCATGCACAAACCTCCCACGCAGTCTTTGCCGTATTGCCGGACCCTGATCTGCCGTCCTCTAGTCTATACCTATTAAACTGCGTTTGCAATAGTCATACCTATAATATCCCCACAACTTTTCCGGCAATAGTTGTCAATATTATACAAAAGAAAATTATTATTAAAGATAGGTGTATAATTATACGCCTTAAAAGAGGGGCGCGTGATAGATGGTTAAATCATATATGAATAGAATATAAATAATCAGTTCCGCCGTCTGGTCAAACATCTGCCTTGACTGTATAATTATTATAGATACTAAATATACGGGAAATATTTGGATTGATCCCAAACGTGAATCCCGCGGAATAACACCACACGTTTTTCGTGACATTAATGAGAACGCCATCACGCGAAAAGCGCACGCGCCAAACGCCGCAAATCCTCTTTGGCGGCAAGCCGCCAAAGATCCCACGCGGGCAAGCCGCGTGGGGCGGCCGCGCTTTAAAAGCGCGGCGGATTTGCGGCTCCCGGCGGATTACCCTCAAAGACTTCCATATCAATGCTTCACTGTGATGACGCCATCAATGACACTTACCGCTGCAAGCAGACGGTGTATCCGAAGGCTACCGCCCTGCAGGGCGGTGGGGAATTAGACCCGCCGTGTCATTGAATAAATTCTGAAAGAGGTATATATGAATATTCTCATCGACGCCGACGGCTGCCCTGTTGTGGATGAAGCGGTTGCCGCCGCGCGCGAAGCCGGCGTTCCCTGCATCATCATATGCGATACGGCGCATGTCTTCAAAAAGGACGGCGCGCAGACCCTGACCGTATCCAAGGGCGCGGACGCGGTGGATTTCGCTCTTGTAAACAGAGTGCGGCCCGGCGATATCGTCATCACTCAGGATTACGGGCTCGCCGCCATGTGTCTCGCGCGCAAGGCCATCCCCTTAAGCCAGGACGGCCTTGTTTATGACGCGGATAACATCGACGCGCTCCTTCTCGCCCGCCACACGGCGCGTAAAATACGCATGTCGGGCGGCAGGCTGCGCGGGAACGCCAAAAGAACACAGGCGCAGGATGCGGTCTTTATCCGGCAGCTAAGGGCCTTAATCCTGGCCGGCACTCAAAGCCCCGGCACGTTGCCGTAATCCGTGAGGTCCGTCTTGTTATAGGTCCGTACTTGATCTGGAGGCGCATTCATGATTTGATTATTCTATAGTCATACAGGTTAAAAACGGCTTTGCTATGCGCAAACGGCGGAGCTTACGCTCCGCCGTTTTATCATAACCCAAAAATACTGTTAAATTTCAGAACATGGTCAATGCCCGCTTCAGGCAACGGCCTCTCGTCAGGCATTCACAATTTCCATCGTATCCCTGGCGATGAGCAACTCCTCATTCGTCGGGACAACCATCACGCGTACACGCGCATTCGGCGCGGAGATATCCTTGAGGTCCCCGTGAACGGACTGATTGAGCGCCTCATCGATTTCAATGCCCATAAATTCCATATTCTTGCAGGCGTCCCGCCGCGTCTCGGCTGAATTTTCGCCGATGCCGCCTGTAAAGATGACATAGTCGAGTCCGCCCATCGCGGCCGCGTAGGACCCGATATACTTTTTAATCTGAGAGCGCTGGAGATCGACGGAGAGCTGCGCGCGCGCATTGCCCTTCGCGGCTGCGTCCACAAGGTCGCGCTGGTCGCTTGTCACGCCCGACACGCCGAGATAGCCCGATTTTTTATTGAGCAGATCGTTGACCTCTTTGGGGCCCATATTCTCTTTTTCCTGGATATAGGTGACGATGGAGGGGTCGATCGAGCCTGACCGGGTCCCCATTATAATGCCGTCAAGCGGCGTGAAGCCCATGCTTGTGTCGACTGATTTTCCGCCGTCGACAGCGGTTATGGAGCTGCCGTTTCCAAGATGACAGGTGACGATTTTAAGCTTTTCCAGCGGCTTGCCGACATGCTCGGCCAGTTTCGCGCTGACATAGCGGTGGCTCGTTCCGTGAAAACCGTATTTCCGGATATGATATTTTTCATACATTTCATAAGGAATCGGATACATAAAGGCTTTTTGAGGGATGGACTGGTGAAAAGCCGTGTCAAAAACGGCCACTTGCGGCACGCTTTTATCAAACACGCTCTGGCACGCGCGTATGGCGATGATATGAGCCGGGTTGTGCAGAGGGGCCAGGTCCGATATTGTTTCAAGATCAGCCAGCATATCGTCCGTGATGCGCACGGACGAGCTGAACATCTCGGCGCCCTGTACAACGCGGTGACCGACGGCCGTGATCTCGGACATGTCCGCAATGACTTTGTGATCGCCCGTGGTAAGCATTCTCACAAGCTCCCTGAAAGCCTCGGCATGTGTCGGAAAGTCGGCCTCGTGCTGATCGGCGTGTGTGTCGGTCTTGTGCGTGATCAGACCGTCGATGCCGATTCTTTCGCAGTTCCCTTTAGCCAGCACACCCTCATTGGTCATATCAATCAGCTGGTACTTAAGAGAGGAACTCCCCGCGTTGATAACAAGAATTTTCATTTTTATATTCCTTTCAGACTATTATTGACCCTTAATTTAAACCCGGGAAAGACATGTTGTTATCCGCCCGCCGCCTTTAATATCAGGCGGCTATAAACTACTCACAGTGAACCGGTAAGGCCCTGGGCTTCAGACTGCCGCAAAACGCGGCCCATTTTAACGTTATTTGACTGTATTGACAGCATTTTACTTTTACTATATTATTACAATACCCCGGAAAATTCAAGTATTTATCAGAAAAAACCGGCATTTGCCCTCTATATTGACCGAAATCACCATGCATATGGGTCAATATAGTTTAATAAAGGCCTTTTTTACTTCTATAACCATCTAAACGCCTTTGCGATAAGCCATTTTAAATTCCGGGATTCCCGGACAGACTGCATACTCACCATATGGGCCAAAAGCACGTGCGGGCAAGTCGACCGCCCGTCTCTTGAAAATTGATCATTATCAGATTTGGCGCGTATTTAAGGAAGGATATACTTGCGCAGGTGTTTTGGTATTATAGCTGAATTCAACCCTTTTCATAACGGCCACGCGGCGCTTATCGCGCATGCCCGCGCGTCTGGCGCGAGTCATATTGTCGCCGTTATGAGCGGCAACGCCGTCCAGCGCGGCAGCTTTGCCATCACAGACAAATACACGCGCGCCAGAGCCGCCTTGCTTTGCGGCGTCGACCTCGTCGTCGAGCTGCCTCTGCCCTTTGTGCTGTCATCGGCCAGGGGATTCGCGTCCGGAGCCATATCCCTTCTCAAAGCCATGGGCTGTGTCGACGGACTGTGCTTCGGCAGTGAGAGCGGCGATATTGATGTTTTGCGCACGCTCTCCTCCCGCATTGACGACCCGGACGTTATATGCGAAATGCGAAAGGAGCTTGGCCGGGGCCTCACATTTGCCCGGGCGCGCCAGCGCGCCGTTCAGGCGCTTTACGGCGAAGAAACGGCCCGGCATATCGCATCCCCAAACAATATTCTCGCCATTGAATACCTGCGTGAAATGGCCATTCAACAGTGGCCGGCCCGGGCCCTGACCTTGCGCCGCATCGGCGCGCGTCATGACAGTCTGGGCGCCTCAGGCACGGTCGCCTCAGCTTCTTTTCTGCGCGAAAAAGCGGCGTCGCTTGATGAAACGGCGGCTTACTATCCGGTGAAAGCGTATCAAGTGCTGTGTGACGCTCTGCAAAAGGGCATTTTCCCGGCAGATGAAAGCCTCCTTGAAACCGCTGTGCTTTCTCATTTACGGCGTTTGGACAAATCGCATTTAAAAATGCTGCCCGACTTGTCCGAGGGCCTTGAAAACAGGCTTTACAAAAGCATCCGCACGTCACAGTCCCTTGAAGCCCTGTTCGGCGCTGTCAAAACAAAGCGCTACACATTGGCGCGCATCCGCCGCCTCATACTCTGCGCGTTTACTGGCGTTACCGCGTCGGACATGGCTTCGCCTCCTTACGTTCACATTCTGGGGTTTAACAAAAAAGGGAGCGATATGCTGTCGGATATGAAACAATTGTGCGCGCTGCCCGTTCATACAAGTCTTGCCGTGCTGGAAAGGCATAATGCCGCGTGTGCCCGTTTTGCGGCGTTAGAGACCGCTATGGGCGATCAATACGGCCTCATCCTGCCCTGCGCGCGTGCGTGTGGTTACGATTATTCCGCGAGCGCCGTATTTATAAAATGACGCTTGACAAGCTGCCTATTATTTAGTATTATGTTTAAGCGTTGATCATCCTTATTATTATGTGAAGATACTTTCGACGCGCAGATGTATGGGGCTGTAGCTCACCTGGGAGCCCAAGCCAATCGGTTACACACCCCTCAAATTGAATATGGTTTCCTTGTATCTGGGGGCGTAGCTCACCTGGGAGAGCGCCTGAATGGCATTCAGGAGGTAGTCGGTTCGATCCCGATCGTCTCCACCACCCAAAGGAAACACACACACAAACTCGTTTCTGTGAAGAAGCGAGTTTTTTGCTTTACGCCGTCGTCGCCGGAATGTCGATGCCAAGACTAAACTGGTCAAGGTCAATTTTGAAATCGACATGGAGCTTGTAGTCCCGGCAGACCTCCACCCGGCTGATCAGGCAATTGATAATCATTTTCTTTGCTTCGATGCTGGCCGTGTCGTACATATCCGACCATGAGATAATATCGTCGTATTGCGTGTTGAGGCTTTCCAGCATGGCCCGCCCTTCGTCGTAATCGGCTTGCGCGTCCTCATAATGCTTTTGGAGCTCGGCGCATTTCCCTTCGGCCTCGGTGATCATAGAGGACAACAGTTCCGTGGAAAAGGCGCTTTCGCCCTTTATGGATTTGACAACCTCACCTTTGAGCGTATCAAGCTCGGCGGCGGCCAATGTGGCGATCATCTCCCCCAACAAAGTGTTTGAGGATTTTATATCCGGCGTCCTGCCGGACCTGGGGGAGGACCCGATATAAGCCTCAGCTT